>JADMIG010000004.1 GCA_015478725.1 Chloroflexota bacterium
CCGGTGGGACCCCACGAAGCCCGATGGACAGCCGCGGCGAGCGCTCGACACGAGCAGAGCCCGGGACCGTCTCGGGTTCGTCGCCGGGACACCCTTCGAGGTCGGCCTCCGGCGGACGATCGACTGGTACGAGCACCGGCGTATCGAGGAGCGCCCGACCGCCGCCGGGGTCCGTGACGCACCCTGACAGCAGGGCGGCCCACGGTTCGCCCGGCCCGATCCCGGCGTCGTCATCCGTCCCGGTCGTCGAGATCGGCGGGATCCCCATCGCGACGCTCACCTATAAGCAGGCCCTGTCGCTGTTCCTCGGGGCGCGCGCCGCCGGTCGGAGGCTGGCGGTCCACTTCTGCACCGCCCACACGATCGTCGAGTCCACGGACGACGATCGTCTGCGGACGGCGCTGCGACACGAGGCCCTCAACGTCCCGGACGGCGTGCCGCTCGTGTGGGTCGGGAGAGCGCGCGGGCGCCGCATCGAGCGGGTGTGCGGCCTCGATGTCCTGCCGGACATGGCAGACCGCGGGCGCGCGCTGGGAGCTCGGCACTACTTCTACGGCGGCGCGGAGGACGCGGCGGAGCGCCTTGCCGCCCGCCTCGACGAACGCTTCCCGGGCCTGATCGTCGCCGGGATCGAGGTGCCGCCGTTCCGGCCGCTCACGGCGGACGAGGACGAGGCCATGGTCGCCCGAGTCAACGCAGCCCGTCCGGACTTCATCTGGGTGGGACTCGGGACTCCCAAGCAGGACCTCTGGCTGGCCGACCACCGCGATCGCCTGGACGCCGCCGCGCTGATGGCCGTGGGTGCCGCCTTCGACATCGTCGGCGGACGGCGGCGGCGCGCGCCGCGAGTCATGCGCAGGCTGGGGCTCGAGTGGCTGTTCCGGCTGGCACTCGAGCCCCGTCGGCTCCTCCGCCGCTACACGATCGCGAACGCGCGATTCCTCGGGATCGTGCTGCGAGACGCCGCACGTCGCGGACCTCGCCGCGCGGACCGGCCGGGCGGCTGAACCCGCGCCCGGACTCAGGCCGCGGAGGACATCTCGGCTTCGAACGCCGCGACCGTCCGGGTGAGACCCTCGGACAGATCGATGCCCGGGGTCCAGCCGTAGCGCGCCCGCATCCTTGCGATGTCAGGCTGGCGGTGCTCGGGATCGCCCGGTCGTCGTTCGGCGTAATCGATGGGTGAGTCGGTACCGGTGATCCCGCGGATCCGTTCGGCGAGCTCGCGCATCGTGACCTCATCCGGGTTGCCGATGTTGAGCACCGCGCCGTCGAGGTCGCGGTCCAGGGTGACCGCCAGGAGTCCGTCCACCAGATCGCTGACATAGCAGAACGAGCGGGTCTGCCCGCCGTCGCCGTGGAGCACCATCGGCCGCCCGGCCAGCGCGGCCGTTATGAGTTCTGGGATGACCCGGCCGTCGTCGTGCCGCATCCGCGGGCCGTACGTATTGAAGAGGCGGACGATGTTGGCCTGGACCCCGTGTCGCCGGCGCATCGACATGACGAGCGCCTCGCCGAACCGCTTCGACTCGTCGTAGCACGAACGCGGGCCGATCGGATCCACGTTTCCCCAGTACGTCTCGGGCTGCGGATGGACCAACGGGTCCCCGTAGACCTCGGACGTCGAGACGAAGGTCATGACGGCGCCCGACTCGCGCGCGACATCGAGCAGTCGCCAGGTGCCGGTCGAGTTCGCCGCCAGCGTCTCAAGGGGCATCCGCACGTAATCGATCGGGCTGGCCGGCGAGGCAAGATGGAGGACGACGTCTGCCTGCATGGAGAGCGGCCTGGTGATGTCGCGTTCGACGAACTGGAAGTCCGGACGAACCTCGAGCTCGGAAATGTTCCGTCGAGCGCCGGTCGAGAGATCGTCCACACAGACGACCTCGTGCCCTCTGGAGAGAAGCTCGCGGCAGACGTGGCTGCCGATGAAGCCCGCGCCGCCGGCGACGAGGACCCTCAATAGTCCGAGCTCCGTCGGCGCGGCGTCGTCGCCGTCCGGCCAACTCCCATGTACGCCAGCCCCTCAGCCTCGACCAGGTGCCGGTCCAGGACGTTCCGCCCGTCGAAGACGAGACTGCCCTTCATCGCGGTCCGCACCGCGGCGAGATCGACGGACCGGAACTCGGCCCAATCGGTGAGGATCGCCAGGGCGTCAGCGTCCCGTGCCGCCTCGAGCGCGCTGGATCGAAGGTACGGGGCGAACCGGCCGGGCACGAGCCCCGCGTCACCGGCGACCGCGGGGTCGTAGGCCTGGATGTTCGCGCCGGCGTTCGCCAGGAGGCCGACGACGTCCATCGCCGGGGACTCTCGCGTGTCCTCGGTGTCCGCCTTGAAGGTGAGCCCCCAGACACCGATACGTCGACCTTCGAGGCTGCCGAGCCTCCCCTGGAGGCGGCGGACCGCGCTCGTGCGCTGCGCCTGATTGACCTCCTGGACCCCGGACAGGACCGGGGTCGCCACCCCGAACGTCTCACCGATGTAGCGCAGAGCGGCGACATCCTTGGGCAGGCAGCTGCCGCCGAACCCGATGCCCGGTCGGAAGAAATGATCGCCGATCCGCGGGTCGAGGGCGATTCCCTCGACGACGCGGTCGATATCCACGCCGATCGCGTCGCACAGGCGGCCGATCTCGTTGATGAACGAGATGCGCGTCGCGAGGAACGAGTTGGCGACGTACTTGATCATCTCCGCCGTGCGCAGATCCGTGACGATCACCGCGCCACCGGTGCCCGTGTAGAGGTCCGCCACCTCACGCGCGTCGGCGGAGGACCGGGAGCCGACGACGATGCGTTCGGGATGGAAGAAGTCGTGCACCGCCCGGCCCTGACGGAGGAATTCGGGGTTGGAGACGATGCGCGGCGCGCGGTGCCGCCCGGCGAGCTCCGTCCGCAGGACTTCCTCGATCGTCTCGCCGGTGCCGATCGGCGACGTGCTCTTGTTGGCGATGATCGGCGACGTCCCGTTGAGCGAAGCGGCGATGGTCCGGGTGGCTGCGCGGATGTTGCGGAGATCCGCCGCCCCCGCGAGGGTCTCCGGCGTGTCCACGGCGAGGAAGATGATCTCCGCCTCCGGGATCGCCGCGGCGTAGCTCGTCGTGAAGGCGAGCCGGCCGGAGGTGAGTCCGGAGACGACAAGATCCTGTAGGTCCGTCTCGCGGATGCGGACGACGCCGCTGCAGAGCTCCGACACGAGACTCTCCTGCGTGTCGATGCCCACGACGGAATGGCCGAGCCTCGCGAGACCTGCGGCGAGGACGAGACCGACGTGCCCGCAACCGACGACCGCGACGCGGCGCGAGCCGGGTGCTCGCCCGTAGCCGTCAGCGATCGCGGCAGCGACCGGAACCTGGTCCGGCGTTTCGTTCAGTGGATCGATCAATCAGCGGCCCTCCGCGCGAAGCATGGCTGGGATGGTCTGGACGATGAGGCGGAGGTCGAGCCAGATCGACCAGTGGTCGATGTACTCGAGGTCCAGCTGGACCCACCGATCGAAGCTGGGTTCGGACCGACCGGCGATCTGCCAGAGCCCGGTGATGCCGGGCTTCATGGAAAGGCGACGGCGATGCCACGGGTGGTAGCCGGCCAGGTCGTCGAACGGATGGGGCCGCGGCCCCACGAGGCTCATGTCGCCCCTCAGGACGTTGAGCAGCTGGGGAAGCTCGTCGACGCTCGTCTTGCGCAGGATGCGACCGATCGGCGTGATCCGGGGATCGTTCGTCATCTTGAACGAGGCGCTTCCGGCGATCTCGTTATGGGCACGGAGTGCCGCTCGCTGCGCGTCCGCCTCCCGCGTCATGGTCCGGAACTTCACCATCCTGAAATGCCGGCCGTTCACGCCTGCCCGCTCCTGGATGAACAGGATGGGCCGGCCATCGGCAACAAGGATGGCGACCGCGGCGGCGGCGAAGATGGGCGCGAGGATGACAAGGCCGATCGTCGCCCCGACGACGTCCACCACCCGCTTTGCGGCGAGGGCGACGGTGTGATCCGGGCCGCTGACGACGGACAGGACGGGCGTGCCGTCGAGATCCTCGACCCGGCCGGAGGACAGCACCTGATCGGGAAGCTCGATGGGGATGCGGATCGTCTTGCCCTCGTCCGCGCAGAGCTGGTAGATGCTCTCGATCCGGCGCCGTTCACTGGCCGGAAGACAGATCGCGACTTCATCGACCACCTGCTCGTGGAGGATGGCCGGGATGCGGTCGAGGGTGCCCAGGTATGGATCCGGTCGGCCGCCCCGCTGGTTTCCGGGCCCCACGTACCCGACGACCCGCAGCCCAAGGTCCCACCGTTCGGCGATCTTCCGACCGAACTCGACGGCGGGCCTGCCCGTGCCGACGATGAGGACGGTCTCGAAGTTCCGTCCCCTGCGGCGGGCCTGCCGGAAGACTTCGCGAAGCGCGGCCCGGGCGACGATGGTGGCGGTCGCGAGGAGTGGGAAGATCGCGAGCAGGGCGAACCGGCTCATGCTCGTCCAGCCGAGCATGAACAGCACGGCGATCGTGCCGAAGGCAAGGAGGACCGCCGCTCGCGCCACGCCGATCGCGTCGCTCCGGACGGACCATCGCGCGCGGGGGCGGTACAGGCCGTGGGCGGCGAGGAGGCCGATCCAGGCGACGCAGAAGATGGCGATCGAGACTGCCGGCTGGGGCAGCAGCTCGGTGAGGACGTCTGGCCATCCAGGTCCGAAGCGTGCGGCGAACACGACCACGATGAGGGCCGACGCAAGGGCAGCGTCTGAGCCCATCAATGCGACCCGGAAACCGGTCTCATGACGACGGATCATGTCCTGGGACCCGTTCCAGCGCCCGGCGGTGACGAGATCGATCTCGCGTTGCGGCCGGCGGCCGGGAGGATCCGTCTCCCTTCTGAATGACTCATGCATCCCCCATCGCGTGCGCGATCGATGGGGGTCGGGCTGGCCAGTTCACCACCCGACCACAGGCATCGTCAAGCGCAATTACCCGATATGTCGGCCATGGTGGTGACACGACGCACCAACCCATCTGAAGCAGTCGAGGGGCGATGACGTCTGAGCCGTCACCGCCCCTCGTATAGGAAGTCCAGGTCAGCTACCGGGCGTCGTCCCGCTGGACGGCCAGGCCGGTGTGACCGGGCGCGCCGGTCAGCGGCGCCGCCGGGTCGTGCGGGAGACCGCCTGACGCGGTGTCAGGAGGAGGACGGAGAGGCCGAGGCCGACGAGGGCAGCGATGGCGATCGGCAGGCCCGAACCCGTCGAGCCGCCGACCGAACCGATCGTCGAGGTGGACGGTGGCGTGACGCCGGGTGTCCCGGTCGCTCCCAGGACGCCACCGCTCGGCGTCGAGGAGGCGGATGGAGTCGGCGTCAGGACGGGGGTCGGGGTGGGCGTCGGCGTCGAGGGCGGCGGGGGCGGGGTGTTGAAGAAGCAGTTGTTGGCCGGTGTGCACGGGATGACCGGCGGCGTCGGTGTCGAGGGCGGCGGGGGCGGGGGCGATTCCGTGCACGCGCCGACCTTGAGATCAAAGGTCACGATCGGAGGCGAATCCTGGTCGAACGTCGTGATGACGACCTTCGCGGTGTGGGGCGACGTCGTGGGCGGAATGGGATTGAGCTGCCAGTGGTAGTCCCCCCAGAAAATGAGACTCGAAACGATCGGAACGCCGTCGACGGTGATCGACACAGTGTTGACGAAGCGGCTGTCCCCGGAATGGGGATAGCCCAATAGGTCGACTTTGAGTCCGTTCGTGCAGTCCATCGTCGCGCTCGGCGTGTTCCCGACGGCCGTGCCGGCGAACAAGGCGAGACCGAGAGCCGCGGCCATCACCGCCCCGCCAAACCGCAGGGCTGTTCGGCGTTGACGAGACATCAGTTGAACCTCCGTCGAGCGATATGGAGTGCGGCCGCGTCCACGGAGCGTCTCCGATGAGGATGGATGAGTGCTCCCCGTCGTTCCCGATTCGGGAGCGCCGGGAGGGCCATTCTGCCCCTGCAGTCGTGCGCGCGTCTAGTACCTTTGCAGGACCGGATACTACTCGTAACCGGACCCGATTCACACTATCCAACCCGCACCACGGCACTGATGTGGTGTGAGCGGGCAACGCCGGTCCCACCCGATGGGCAGGACCATCGCCGCCGGGCCACGGCTCGGACGTCGTCTTGGGAAGGGATCGCCGGATGCTGGATCACCTTCGGGGCCTCATCAGGAACCCGTTAAAGGTGCTCGTCTGGATGTACTACGCGTGGCGGTTCACGGTGGCGCGCCTGATCCGACGCCGATCCGGCTCCGCCTTCTTCACCCCGGAACAGCCGCGCCTGGTCTACTCAGTCTGGAAGATCTGCCGCGAGCTCGGGCTGCGCGTCACGGAAACGTACGGCTCCGACTGCGTCATGGCCTTCAGCTGGGAGGACACCACGGTCAACCGGCAGCCGCCAGCGGCGCCGCCGCTCGGCCGGCCGCGCCTGATCAACGAGCGCTGCGTCGACATCCGCAAGTCGACGGTGGAGGCGGCATCCATCGCCGCGTTCGGGTACGGGCTCGCCGTGGATCCCCGCACCCACGTCGGGCGCTACGTGCGGAAATCGGAGGAGAACGCCGTCCACGACGGGACGCTGATCGAGGGCCCGAGGGAGCCCGAGGCCGGCTATGTCTACCAGCAGCTCGTGGACAACGTCGTCGACGGTGATCGGGTGGTGGACGTGCGCGTGCCGATCGTGGGCCGACGCATCCCCTTCGTGTACCTCCGTCATCGGAGCGAAAGGGAGCGCTTCACCCAGCTCCACGACCGCACCGAGATGCGGTCGACGGCCAGCGTGCTGGCCGTCCGGGAGATCGAGCTGCTCCTGGACTTCTGCGCGCTGATCGGTCTCGAGTTCGGAGAGCTCGACGTCCTCCGGGATCGCCACGACGGGCGGATCCACGTCGTGGATGCGAACAAGACACCTGGCGGGCCGCCGCTCCACGCCCCCTTCTGGCTCGGCGTGCGCGCGAACCGGATCCTGGCAAGGGCGGTGGCCCAGGAGTTCCTCGCGGATCGCGGGCAGCAACCCACCGGGCGCGACGTTCGGTGAGCACCTATGATCGGAGCCCATGGCGAGTGTCCACCTCCTCCACGCTGGCTATGCCGGCGATCGCGTCGCGAGCAGCGTCGTCCTGGTCCTCGACGGAGCGGCCCGGATCGTCGTGGACCCGGGGATGGTCGCCGACCGGGCCCGCATCCTCGATCCGCTCGCGGCCCTCGACGTGACTCCGGACTCCGTGACCCACGTCTTCCTCAGCCATCACCACCCCGATCACACGATCAACGTGGCCCTCTTCCCGAACGCCGAGGTGGTGGACTTCTGGGCCCGCTACGTCGGCGACCAGTGGCTCGACCACGACGGCGACGGGTATCGCCTCGCCCCGTGCTCGCAGCTGTGGCTGACGCCCGGCCACACGGAGGAGGACGCATCGCTCATCGTGCAGGCGGACGATGGGATGTACGCGATGACCCATGCGTGGTGGCGCGGCGACCGCACCCCGGAGGTGGACCCATACGCGCCCGATCAGGCGGTCCTCGCCGCGAGCCGGGCCCGGATCCTCGCCGTCGCGGACATCGTCATCCCCGGCCACGGATCGCCGTTCACGGTCCGCCGCTGAGGTGAGCGCCGCCTCGCGGCGTCAGACAGCGCGCGTCGCGACGATGTTGAGCCGGACGTAGTCGATCGGCGCGCCGGCCAGGCGGGCGGCGACGGCGCGGACGAACGGCATTCGGTCCACCTCCGGTAGCCGGAGGAGATGCGCCCGGAGGATGACGGTCGCGAGGTAGGTCTCGAGCGGCTCGCCGGGCTCGATCGGCGTCGGCTCCGGCTTGAGCCAGGTGGCGATCTCGCTGAAGCCCGCAGCGGCGAGTCGGACCGTCGTCGCAACCGGCGACTCGAAGCGCCACGGACCCTGCCAGCCCGGGTCGATACCAAAGCCCTCCCCCACCTCCGAGGCTGCCGCGAGGACGGCCGCGATGTTGCCCAGCCCGCCGCACTGGGCGACGAGGCGACCGCCCGGCCGCAGGACTGCCGCGAGGTTCGAGAACAGCGCGTCGTGATCCGTCACCCAGTGGAACGTCGCGGTCGAGAGGATGGCGTCGAGCGGCTCGATCGGCAGCGGCTCGAGGAGGTCGGCGACGATGAACGTCACGCGGTCGCCGGCCGCAGCCAGACGGCGGCGAGCCTCCGCCACCATCGCCGCGGAGGCATCGAGGGCGACGACACGGCCAGTCGGCAGCCGTTCGAGGAGCTGTTCGGTCACCCGACCGGACCCGCATCCGGCGTCGAGGACCCGCTCGTCACCGGCGAGCGGCAGGCGGTCGAGGACGGCCGAGCCCCAGCGGGTCATCGGGTCCGCGATCCGGTCGTACGTCGCGGCGTCCCACTCGCGGGCGCTCACCGAGCGAGCGTCGCCGGACGCAGGCGCCGGGTCATGGATCGGCCCCGCCGGGGTCCGGTGGGGCCGATGGAGGCGCCGATGTGACGAGAGCGATCAGGCGACGCTGCGCGCCGCCTTCGCGACGATCGTGCCGGCGAACTTGTCGTGCCAGCCTTGCTTGGTCGGACTCTGTGCAGTGGTGACGAGGAGGAAGATGACCCACACGAGGGCCGCGAGGCCGATGAGCAGGCCGACGAGCGGCAGCGGGTTGAGCGTCTGGGCGAGCGAGAAGATCCCGCCGAGGGCGAGCCAGCGCCGGATCGCCTGGTCCATGGACATCGTCGCGCCGTTGGCCGCGTTGCCGACCTGCATCCCGAGGGCCCGCATCCCGATCGTGCCGCGCATCGCGGTCCACGTGTAGATGAAGTAGCCGGCGGAGAGGCCGATCCCGAGGACGGCGTACACGAGCGTCGGCAGGATGTTCGTCTGGGTCTCGAAGCGGACGCCGAGGAGGGCGTTCGGATCGGCCACGGTGGAGACCGACGTCGGCGAGCCGAGGACCGCGAAGACGACGATCGAGATGATGAGCCCGACGATGCCGACGATGATCGCATCGATGATATAGGCGATGACCCGGTTCGGAACGTCAGCGTAGAACAGGCCGGCCGGTCCGGGCGTCGGAGCCGTCGAGGTGAGCGCGCCCGTCCAGGCGGGCATGCTCGGCGGGGCGGACATCGGCCCGGGCGGTGGGGCGCTCGGTGGCTGCGGCGACGGTGCGTTCTCTGGCCCTGGACCGGACATGGACGACCCTCCGTTATGGCCGCGATTCCCGCGCCGGCGGCGTGGGCATCGCCGGATGGCGACGGGCGACCGGCTCGCGTCCCGACAGCATACGCACGTCGGCAAGCGTCGAACAGGCCGATTCGCGCCCCGCCTCCACAGCGGGCACCGATGTCAGCGGCGACGGCGGCCGAGGAGCTCGTCCGCGCGGAGCTGGCAGACGACGACGAGCGCCTCAACGACGATCCGGCGGCTCATCTTTGACTGGCCGACGCGCCGGTCGCGAAAGGTGATCGGGATCTCGCGGATGCGCGCGCCGGCCCGGCTCGCCCGGTAGGTCATCTCGATCTGGAAGACGTAGCCGCCGGCGTGGACTCCGTCGAACGGGATCGCCGCCAGCGTCTCCGCCCGCCAGGCCTTGAAGCCACCGGTGAGGTCGTGCGCCCGGAGCCCGAGGACGAGGCGGGCGAACAGGCTCCCGCCGCGACTGACGATGCGACGCCCGAGGCCCCAGTCCACGACGCCGCCGCCCTCGACGTACCGCGAGCCGACGACGAGGTCCGCCCCGTCCTCCGCGATCGGCCGGAGGAGCCCGGGCAGCGCTCCGGGGTCGTGCGACCAGTCCGCGTCCATCTGGACGACGGCCGTCGCGCCGCCATCGAGGGCGATCCGGAACCCGTCGAGGTACGCCCGCCCGAGTCCCTGCTTCGCCGGGCGATGGCGGACCCGGATCCGCGGCTCTGCGGCGGCGAGCTCGTCCGCCAGCCGGCCGGTCCCGTCCGGCGAGCCGTCGTCCACCACGAGGAGCGTCGCAGCCGGGAGCGCGGCGAGGATCGCAGCCGAGATCGACGGCAGGTTCTCGGCCTCGTTGTACGTGGGGAGGACGATCCACGGACGGTGTTCTGCCGGCCGGCCGCTCACCTCATCGTCCATCGCTCGCAGTGTACCGGGCGGCAGCAGCGTGCTCGGCAGCCGCGCGCTCGCCAACCGCGCACCCGGCAGCGGTCAGACCGGGGTACGGCGCGACAGGCCGTTTCGGACAGGTGACCCCCAGGCGGGCGCACGTCAATGACTCCCCACACGGCGCTGGCAGATCTGAGCGTGGACCGGGCCGGGCCGACGGGTGGATCCTGCCAGATGCCCGGCTGAGGGCCACCTGTCAGCGACGTGCAGACCAACGCCCGCCTGATGGCCATATGCCGGAATCTCGGACGGCGGGCTCGATCCGATGGGCGTCCTCGTCACCCAGACGCCGGCGGTGCGGTGTCGTGGAGGAACGCGAGGGCCAGCGCGCGGTTGAGCTCGGGCCGCGTCCCGTCGTAGCCGAGCGCCCAGATCCCCACGCCGCGGAGTCCGCTGCGGATGACGAGGTCGCAGCGCGCCCTGAGCGCCTGCGCGTCGTCGAAGTAGACCTGCCGCCAGCTCGTCGCGCAACCGGACGTGGTGCACGTCAGGCGACGGTAGGAGAACCAGGCGACCTGCTCGGTCGGGTCGTACCGGCGCCCATAGACCGTGGCGAACGATGCCGCGTCGCTGTAGAGGACCGGGTTCGACGTCCCGTATCTCGTCCCGCTGCGGTTCGGGGCGCGAACGGCGTTCGTCGTCGTGGACCAGGCCCGACCGAAATACGGGAGGCCGAGGATGAGTTTGGACGGCGAGACTCGGGCCGTGTACGCCGCGATCGTGTCGGCGAGGGTGTAGCCGGATCCGCCGAGGGGATCGATGGAGCCGGCGATGGACGTGCCGGCGGTCCGGTAGTCGTAGCCCATGATGAAGATCGCGTCCGCGCCGCCCCGGGCGGTCGCCGCCTCGACCGGATAGTTGCCGATCCAGCCGGTCGTATCGAACGTCACCTGGTAGCCGCGGTGGACCCGGTCGAGCTCGGTGCGCATCGCCCGGACGAGCGCCGTGAACTCCCGCGCGCGGCCGGCGGCGAGCGGCTCGACGTCGAGGTTGATCCCATCGGCACCCCGGGCGCGGACGGCCGCGGCCGCCTGGCGGGCGAGGTTGCGTCGTGCCGAGGCGCTGCCGAGGGTGGCGCCCTGGAGCGCGGCGCCGGCGGTCGTCCAGCCGAACATGGAGATCGTGAGGACGACGCGCGTGCTGCGCCGATGGGCGGCCGTGATGACGCTCGAGAGCGCCGAGCTCGTCCAGCCGGCCCAGCCGAGTGCCGTCGAGCCGTCCGGGTTCCGCCTGACGAGGTTCCCGCTGCGGTCCACACCGACGCTGAAGTAGGCGATCGTCGAGAGGAGCGAGTAGTCGAGGCGGGTGGTCCGGTCGCCGAGCGTCCAGTAGGGGAGGAAGCCGAAGACCTCGCGGCGCCTCTTCGTCGTGGCAGCGACGTTCTGGACGGCGACGTTCGGGCCGAGGGCCATGACTCGAGACGCCGCGCCGGCGGCGGGCAGCGCTGTTGGCGCTCCGCCACCCACCGGCCAGTTGTCGGCGCTGCTCGGGGTGAATCCCACCTCGACCGGGGGCCCGGGCGTGAACCGGATCGGATCGTGGGCGTGGGCTGCGGCCTCCTCGTACTGGATGGACGGCTGGATTGCCGGCGGGAGGTCCGGCTGCGTCGCCGGCGAAGCGGCGGTCACGGCCGCCGGGAGGGCCGGCTCGAAGGTGGGGGCGGTCGCGGTCGAGCCCGGGATGTCGGCCGGCGCGACGATGACGGCGACGGACGTCGCGGTGAGGATCGCGACGAGGATTCCGACGACGGCTCCGAGGACGAGGCGCCCGGCACGGCGGCCGGGATGCTCCATTCGCACCGTAACGATCTGCTGCCGCTCAGTGGAGCGGGAGCCGCACCGTCGTCGAGTTCACGTGCCCGCTGCGGTCCCGTCCGCTCACGATGAGGAACATCGTGCCGGTGTGACCCGCCACGAGGCGGATGGAGGCCCGAAACGTCGTGGCCGAGACCTTCGTCATCGTCACGGCACGGGCGGCGAGGCGCGGCTGGACGATCGTGAGTCGCGGGTTCGCGCTCAGCGGCCCGGCGCTCGTGGCCGTGACGGTGATGATCTGACCGCGGCCCGGTGTGGTGTCGGAGACGACGACCTTCGCCCACGGTGACGCGGTGGGCGTCGGCGGCGGCGCGGTGAGCGTCGGCGGGACGGTCGGGGTCGGGGTCGGGGTCGGCATCGGCGTCGGCGTCGGCGTCGGCGGAACCGTGGGTGCCCCGCCGGCCGGGACGGTCGTCGTGCCGGCGACGACATCCGCCGTGCGGAGCGCGAGATCGGCCACGATCGAGCGGTGATACGGCGGCGCGAGAGGACCGTCGGGGTCCATCGCCGCGCTGAAGCCGGGCGATCGGACGGACGGGAAGCTCACGACGTTGCCATGAGCGGTGGGATCGCTCCGCCAGACCTGGTCGATGGATTGACTGGCCCCGAAGAGCTGGTCCACGTACCAGGCGGCGCCGCCGTAGAGTCCCTCGCCGTAGACCTCCGCGATGACCGCACGGGCTCCCGCGCCGATCCAGCCCGCGGCCATGTTGTCCACACGCTGGTGGGCGACGGCGAACGTGGGATCCGGATTCCCGGGCTCCGAGTTGCCGGCCGAGTAGCAGAGGTGGGCGAGGATAACGATCGCGTTCGGGGCAAGCCTGACGTCGCTCGCGAGGTACGACTCGCCCCAGTACTGGGTCGTCGTGTCGTCCGTCCCGGCGGTCGGGTTGAGCCCGAGGCCGTCCATGAGGTTCGGCCGGAACGGTGGATACGGGCTCGGCCAGCCCGTTCCGTGGCCCATGTAGATGACGATCGACGCGCCCTGGAGGGCCGCCTTCGCCGCGGCCCAGGTGGCCGTCGGCGAGTAGACCTTGACGACGTTCGGGGTGTACCTGAGGGCCTCCGCGGCCGCCGCGTCGGCATCGCTCCGATAGGCGTCCGTCGTCGCGCCCACCGGACCGACGATGATGACGACCTTGGGACCCGTCCCGCTCGTCGCGGCCGCCGTGGCGACCATCCCGGTCGACGGGAGCGCCCCGACGACGAGACAGGCGAGCACGACCGCGGTGAGAGTGTTCCGCACTGGGTGACCTCCGCTGAACAGGGACGGTGCACGGGCTCCGAGCCCAGCGCACGTCGTTCAGCCTGGCCGACCGGCGGCGCGCCCTCAATCGCGGGATGGTCCGGGTGGCGATGGCCCCATCGTCGGGCGCGACCGCCGGTGAGTGGCGGAGCGGTGGGCTGTTGTGCGGTCGGGCTGGCGAGGCCGGTGTTCGGTCCGCGTCGCGCTCAGGCGCGGCCGCTGCCCGGTCGCGTCGCGCTCAGGCCCGCAGGCGGTCGACGAGCGTGGCGAGGGTCGGCGTCGTCCGGTCCCGCTCGGAGAGGATCGGCCGACCATCCGCGGTCGGCAGCGCCGCCGGCCACGGCACGGCGGCGAGCGGATCGTCCCAGGCGAAGCCGTACTCGTCCGTGCCGTCGTACTCGTTGGTCACGAGGTAGAGGAGCTCGAGCGGCTCGAGGGCGAGGAACCCGTGACCGACGCCGGCGGGGATGACGACCCAGTCGTCCACGGTGAGCTCGTGGGTCTCGACGATCGGCGCACCCGCCCCGGCGACGAACGGCCGGACATCGACGAGGGCGACGAACGCCCGACCGGACACGACGACCCAGTAGTCGAGCTGCTGCCGATGGAGATGGATCCCGCGGAGGACGCCCGCCGCCGAAGTCGAGAGATTCGCCTGGACGAACGCCGGCGTGCCGTCGAAGGCGCTCGCTCGCCACAGCTCGCGGAAGGCGCCGCGGCCGTCCTCGTGACGGACGAGGCGCCCCACGCGGACGCCCTGGATGGGCACCTCCTCCGTGCGGTCGCCGCTCACGGGGCGGTGGCCCTCCCGACGCCGGCCCGCACGAGATCCGCCGCCCGGGCCCGGAGGAGGATCGGGGCGTAGTCGGCCATCGCCTCCTGCCAGGCGCGCAGTGGCTCGCCGGACGGCAGCTCGGTCGGCTCGAGGACGCCCCAGCGGGGCGGCGTGGAGCCACGTGACCAGGTCGAGCCGGGGACATCCTCGATCTCCACGTCGAGTCCGGCCCGACCGACGATCGCCCTCGCCCAGTCGGACCGCCGGGCGGATCCGCCATTCACGATGTGGTGCGTGCCCGCGAACGCGCCGGAGCCGAGCAGCTCGACGATCGCGTCGGCGAGGTCGACGACATAGGTCGGCGTGCCCCACTCGTCGGCGACGACACGGAGGGGCGCGCCGGCCGCTCGGGCGCGGTCCGCCGCGAGGAGGATCTTCGTCGGGAAGTCGGGGGCTCCCGGGCCGAAGAGCCAGGCGGTCCGGACGATGGCGAGCTGGCCCGGGTCCGCGCCGGCCCGGAAGGCAGAGCGAGCGGCCTCTTCGCCCGCGAGCTTGGACGCGCCGTAGGCATTGATCGGACCCGGAGGATCCGCGAGCCCGTAGCCGCGTCCGTCCGTCCGGGCGCCGTCGAAGATCTCGTTCGTCGAGACGACCACGAGGTCGAGGCCGGCGCCGACACAGGCGTCGGCGAGGACGGCGGTGGCCTGCGCGTTCCGCCGGTCCGCGGTGGCGGGGTCGCGGGCGCAGCCGTCGACGTCAGTCCAGGCCGCGGCGTGGAGGACGACCTCCGGTCGATCCCGCCCGATCGCGGCCACCGCGGTCTCCGGCTCGTCGAGGTCGAAGTCGCGACGCGTCCAGCCGATCGGGCCGGCGAGACCGGTGAAGGGCGCGTCGGCGAGGGCGGTCATGAGGGCCCGGCCCAGTCGGCCGCTCGAGCCGGTGACGGCGATGCGCACCTCAGTCCGTCGCGGGTGGAGCGACGCGCTCGGTCGTCGCGACGTGCTCGTTCGTCGCCTGGCCATGGGCGAGTCGCATCCCGTACTGGCGGTCGTAGTAGGCGTCCCAGCCTCCCGAGCGGGCTGCCCGCCACCAGGGCTCGTTCGCCCGGTACCAGTCGACCGTCGTCGCGATCCCATCCTCGAATGACACCCGATTCCGCCAGCCGAGCGCCTCGAGCCTCGAGCCGTCCATCGCGTAGCGGCGGTCGTGGCCGGGCCGATCCTCGACGGTCCGCACGAGCGACCACGGCTTGCCGAGCCGGTCGAGCAGCGCCGCCACGACATCGCGGTTCGCCAGCTCGACGGAGCCGGGGATGTTGTACGTCTCCCCGGAGGTGCCGTGCCGGAGGACGTGCTCGACAGCCCCGGCATGGTCGGAGACGAAGAGCCAGTCGCGACGCTGGAGCCCGTCGCCGTAGAGCGGGAGGGGTTCGTCGTCCATAGCGTTCGTGATGAAGAGCGGGATGAGCTTCTCCGGGTGCTGGTACGGACCGTACGTGTTCGAGCCGCGCGTGACGACCGCATCGAGGCCGTGGGTCACGACGTAGGACTGGACGAGCAGCTCGCCGGCGGCCTTTGCGGCGCTGTACGGGGAACGTGGCCCGAGTGGGTCTCCCTCCCCCGATCGGCCGGTCGCGACGGACCCGTAGACCTCGTCCGTGGACACCTGGAGGAAGCGCGGCGCGGCAGCGCGTTCGCCGATCGCGGCGCGATCGCGCTCGCGGCGGCACGCTTCGAGGAGCACGTGGACACCGATGACGCCGGTCACGAGGAACGCCTCGGGATCGAGGATCGAGCGGTCGACGTGCGATTCGGCGGCGAAGTTCACCACCGCGTCGGCCGCGGCGACAAGCGGGCGGACGACCTCCGGGTCGGCGATGTCGCCGTGGACGAACGCGAGTCGCTCGGCCTGCTCGGGATCCGCCGTCGTCGGATCGAGGTTGCGCTCGCTGCCGGCGTACGTGAGCTTGTCGAGGACGGTGATCCTCGTCCCGTCGTGGCGGGCGAGGATGCCGCGGACGAACGCACTGCCGATGAAGCCTGCACCGCCGGTCACGAGGAGATGCGACCTCGCCGGGGCACGGTCGGCGGCGGCGGTCCGCGGTCCTGCGGCAGCGGTCGGCGGTCCTCCGGCGGGGAGTCGACCGGTCATGCGTTGTCCCGGGGCGGTGGGGAGAGACGCCCGGCCGCGTCGTCCTCGGCGGCGAGTTCGGCCGCCCGGAGCAGGGACGGAACCGTGCCGGCGTCCATCCAGTGGCCTTCGTAGACGCGGCTGTAGAGGCCACCCTCGGCGATGTAGTGGTTGAGGACGTCCGTGATCTCGAACTCGCCACGCCCGGACGGGGCGAGACGCTCGATGACGGCGAAGGCGTCCGGGCGGAGGAAGTAGACGCCGATCGGGATGAGGTCGCTCCGCGGGTGAGCGGGCTTCTCCTCGAAGCGGATGACGTGGCCGCCCTCGTCGAGCTCCGCGACCCCGAATCGCTCGGGGTCCGGGACGCGGTAGAGGAGGGTCCCGGCGCCCCACGACCCCTCCTCGAACTCGCGGGCGGTCGCCGCGAGCGTGGGACCGCGGAGGATGTTGTCGCCGAGGACGCAGCAGAAGGCGTCGTCGCCGACAAAGTCACGGGCGAGACCGATCGCATGGGCGATGCCGAGCGCGCCGCGCTGGTAGCGGTAGGTGAGGTCGATGCCGAAATGCCGCCCGTCCCCGAGCAGCTCGACGACGTCGCCCACGCTCTTGCCGCCGACGATGACGAGGACCTGCCGGATGCCCATCCCGGCGAGCGTCTCGATCGGGTGGTAGATCATCGGCCGGTCGTAGATCGGCAGCAGGTGCTTGTTCGTGACGATCGTCAGCGGGAAGAGCCGCGTCGCGGTGCCGCCGGCCAGGACGATGCCCTTCATCGACGCGCAGCGTAGCAGGCCGCGGATGACGAGCGGCCACTCTCCCGGCCCTGGGCCGCAGCGATGCGGCCTACGGCACCGGCGACGGCGACCCCGGCGCCGAGGGCAGCGGCAGCCCGCCCTGGTAGTCGGTGATGACGAGGAGGTACTCGACTTTGTCGAGGTCCGCGGTGGGCTGGAGGAACGCGGTCTGGACGATCGCGTTCGCGTCCCGCTGGACATCGACGACCTGACCGACGAGAAGTCCCTTCGGATACGGCGAGCGGATCCCGCCGCCAAGGTCGATCCCGGCGGTGACGACCTGGTCGCCGATGTTGACCCGCGCGGTCGCCTCGATGTTCCGCATGACGAGCACCCCCCCGAGCTGGCCGGTCACGTCGCCGGTCACCCGATTCGATTCCATCATCCCGGTCACGGTGGAGGTCGGATCGTTGATGAGGGTCACGTGGGCGGTGGTCGATGCGGCGTCCGTCACCCGACCGGCGAGCGCGCCGCCCGCAGCGACGACGACATCGCCGACCGCCAGCCCGTCGTTCGTGCCGCGGTCGATGGTGACGATCCGTCCGATCTCGGGACGCTCCCGTCCGATGACGGTGGCCGCGATCGTGTGGAAGGTCGTCCCGTTCTTCACGGCGAGGAGCGCGGTGAGGAGATCGTTCTCGTGCTGGATCTCCCGGAGTCGCCCGTTGTCGGCGGTGAGACGGTCATTCGCCGCGCGCAGCGCCGCGTTGTCCTGCCGCAGCGAATCGATCTCCTGGACGGTGGCGACGACCGATCCGATGGAGGCCGCCACGCTCGACGCAGTCACCTGGAGCGGGCGGAACGCGAAGCCGACCCCGGACTGGAGCTCCCGCACGCTCGATGAGCCCGAAATCGCCATGAAGCCGATCGAGACACTCACGAGGACCGCATACACGATCGCCCGGCGGCGGGCGAGGCGGCTGCTGCGGGACGAGATGAGACCGGTCATCGCCGTCGCGCGTGCCCGGGCCGTCAGCGGGGGGCGCGGGCGTACGTGTCGGCGACGAGCACCCGCTGCATGCGATCGAGCTCCTCGAGGACGACGCCCGTTCCCCGGGCGACGCAGGTGAGCGGGTCATCGGCCACGTGGACCGGCATCTGGGTCGCCTCGGCCACCCGCCGGTCGAGGCCCGACAGGAGGGCACCGCCGCCGGCGAGGACGATGCCCTGGTCCATGATGTCCGCGACGAGCTCCGGCGGCGTCTCCTCGATCGTATCCTTGATCGTGTCGACGATCTGCTGGACGGAGGGCTCGATCGCCTCGCGGATCTGGTCTGCGCCCACCTCGACGGCCCGCGGCAGGCCAGTCAGGAGGTCGCGGCCCCGAAGGGTGACCCGCTGGACGTCCCAGTCCCCGGGACACGCCGAGGCGATCGCGATCTTGATGTCCTCCGCCGTCCGCTCGCCGAGCAGCAGGTTGTACTCGCGACGGGCGAAGGTGACGATGTCCTGATCCATCTCGTCGCCGCCGATGCGGATGCTGCGGCTGACGACGATCCCGCCGAGGCTGATGACGGCGACCTCCGTCGTGCCACCGCCGATGTCCACGATGAGGCTGCCGGACGGCTCGCTCACCGGCAGCCCGGCCCCGATCGCGGCGGCCATCGGCTCCTCGATGAGGCGGGCCCAGCGGGCACCGGCGTTGAGCGCCGCGTCGCGGACCGCCCGCTTCTCGACCTCCGTGACGCCGGACGGGACGCCGAGGATCATCCGCGGCCGCGGGATGAGGCCGTGGCTCTTGTGAACCTCGTGGACGAAATAACGGAGCATCTGCTCGGTGACGTCGAAGTCGCTGATGACGCCGTCGCGGAGCGGTCGGATCGCGATGATGTTCGCTGGCGTCCGGCCGACCATCCGCTTCGCCTCCGCGCCGATGGCGAGGACCTTCCGCGTCTTCGCGTCGATCGCGACGACGCTCGGCTCGCTCATGACGATGCCGCGGTCGCGGACGTGGACGAGCGTGTTCGCCGTCCCGAGATCGATCCCGATATCACGGGAGAAGAGGCCGAGGAGAGCGTCGAACATCGGCGGGTGAGGGTCCTCGTCGGGGTCGCAGGCCGCGGTCGCGGATCCGTCGGCCCACGTCGCCGACGGTGGCCGCCGGCAGGGCCCGAGCAGTATACCCGCCGTCGCGCGAGGGTCCGGTCGCGTGGCTCAGGTCACGTGGCTCCCGTCACGTGGCTCCGGTCGCGTGGCTCAGGTCACATGGCTCCGGTCACGCGTGACGATCGAACGCCACGCCGCGGTCGCGGAGCGAGACCCATGCATCGTGGCCGATGACGAGATGGTCGAGCAGGTCGATATCGAGGAGCCGTCCCGCGGCGAGCGCTTCCGCCGTGAGGTGGAGGTCGTCCGAGCTCGGTGTCGGATCGCCGGACGGATGGTTGTGGACGAGGATGACGCCCGTCGCGTTGAGCCTGACCGCGTCGCGAAACAGCTCGCCGACCCGCACGAGCGAGGCGCTCACGTTGCCCTGGTAGACCGTGACGACGCGGAGGACGGTGTTCTTCGTGTTGAGGAGGACCGCCCGGAGCTCCTCGCGCTCGAGGCGGCCCATCTGGAGGACGAGCCGGTCCGCGACATCGGTCGGCGAACGGACGGTCCACCTGCCGGCCGGCCAGTCGGCGAGGAGCCGGCGTCCGAGCTCGAACGCCGCCACGAGCTGGCCGGCCCGGACGGCTCCGACACCGGGGAGTGCAGCGAGCTCCAGCTCGCTCGCCCGGGCGAGGCCGGTGACGCCGTCGTGGCGGGCGAGCGCCTCTTCGGCGAGGTCGAGGGCGGACGCGCCGCGGGTGCCCGATCCCCAGATGAGCGCGATGAGCTCCGCGGTCGTCAGGCCGCCGACGCCCCGCAGGGCGAGGCGCTCGCGCGGCCGCTCGGCGGCCGGGACTTCGCGGATCCGCCGACCCGCAGGCACGGCCGTGGGCGCCGTCCGGGGACTCGGGGCGTCAGGGGTGGGTTCGAGGATCGCGACCAATGTACGTCTCCGCTCGTGGACACGCTCGGGGCGTCCCCCGGACCCGGACGACGGGAGCCCGCCGATTCCCCCCGCCATCCGGATCCGAGGAACGAGGCGAAGACTAGCGAAGCTCGCTCACCTGGCCATTACCGCGGGCGGCGGTTCGCGCGCGGCGGTTCGCGCGCGGCGGGTTCATCGCATATCGCTCCGCCGAGACCGTTACGGGGCGAACCGGGGCGGATCGACCGCCCCGCTGATCGCCGTGCGAGTCGACGCGCCACGGGTTGAGCGTGACGAGGACACCGGAACGCGCGCCACGCAGGCAGGAAGTGGGCCGTTGCCGGAGCTCGAGTGCCGTAAAAGTCTGCCGGTGTCGATACGCGATGAAATGGCGTTCCCGACCCGGGCCGTTACCCGTCCCCGGCCGCGCCGGGCGCGTGCGCGGTCGACGCCGCCGGTCACCACGCACTGCCCGGCGACTCAGCCGTGCGTGGCGACCTGGGCGAGGACGAGGAGCAGTCCGTTGAACGTCGCGTGGAGGGCGAGCGGGGCGGCAAGCGACCGCCGCCGGACGAAGATCGCCCCGAGGGCGAGGGCCACCGGCAGGCGGGTCACGAACGCCACCACCGCCCGGCCGGTCGCATCGCCGAAGTCGGTCCCGCCCACGGTGAGGACGTGGCCGATGGCGAAGAAGACCGCCGCCCGGAGGACAGCCGCTCGGACCGGCATGGAGCGGGCCCAGATCGTCGTCGAGAAGCCGCGGAAGAACAGCTCTTCGCCCAGGGGAGCGACGACGACGGCAGCCAGGACGTTGGCGGCGAGACCGCCGCCGCTGCCGGACGGCGGGAGCGGACTGTCCGGTGTCGGCAGGATCGGCGAGAGGAGCACCGCGAGGAGCGCGCTCGCGAGGAGGACGGGAACGGCGATCACGACACCCCAGGCGACGTCCTCCACGAGGGCGGGCAGCGGCCGTCCGCCGATCCCCATCGCCCGCCACGTGAGCGTCCCAGGGCCGACGACGAGGAGCCGGATGAGGGCGAGGTAGACGAGCGCCTGGACGGCGACCGAGAGGAGCGTCGCGACAGGTCCCGCGGTGTCCATGCCGAGCGCCACGAGGGGCACGCCGAGGATCGCGATGATGAGAAGCGAGAGCGGGATCGAGGCGGCGAAGACGAGGAACGGTGACGGCCCGACCGGCGACGATGGCGGTCCGTCCGGGGCGTGAGCCGCCCGCTCGATCGTCTGCGACCCCGCCCCGGCGACCAGCCCGAGCGAGAGGAGGGCGAGCCCGATGAGCGCGAGCGCGAAGGAGACGCCCTCGGCCACGCCGGACAGGAACGCCACGACGAGGAACCCGGCACCCATGAGGAAGGCGAGCCAGCCGACGAGGAAGAGCCCCGGTGCGGCGCGACCCTCGAGGGTGAACGTCCGCGCTCCGGGACGCGGCGGTCCCGGGAGATCGGGTCCGGTCAACGCTCCGGCAGCGGGTCGGACGAGGAGCGGGTCGGGTTCGCCGGGCGGATCGGGCGGGCTGGTCGGACGCGGGTCGACGGCGGGACCGCGAGCGGGTCCGGCGCGATCTCCGGCATCGCGCCCCGAGGGATCGAGCGGCCGACGCTCACGTCGGTCACGGCCGGGGCGAGCGCGGCCGGCGCCTCACGCCGCTCGAAGTCGCGTCCGCACCAAGCACAGAGCGACCAGTCCAGGCCGACGAGCCGGCTGCAGTTCGGACAGACGCGCTTGAGGCGGGTCCGACACGTGGGGCAGAGGATCCACTCGTCGTTGACGCGGCGGGCGCATGCGGGGCACGACGAGACGGACTCCACCTCCGCGAGGAGCGCCTCCTCGGCGAGCGTCCGCTCGAATACCTCGCCGATCTTCTCCTGCGGCCGGACGATCCGGTAGACGATGACCGCGGCGACGAAGGCGACCGGCGAGAAGACGATGATGAACGCCGCCGCCACGTACGGCAGCACCGGATTCTCGGTCCGCAGCTGCATGTCGCGGAACGCCCAGTACGACGCGGCGAGCCAGATGACGACGACGTAGACCGCGACGACCTGGGATGTCAGCTGGACGATCGGATTGCCGACGATCCCGCCGAAGAAGGATCCGACCTGCTGGATGAGTTGGTCCATGGGTCGGTTCGCGCGCCTCCATGGGTCGCCGATCCGGGAGTCGACGGGACGGCCCGGGGGGCGACGACGTGGGCCGCAGTGTAGCAGGGGCCCCGCCGCGGACCCGCCGGCTGGCGCGGACCCGGGTTTGGGCCGACGCGCCGTCCGTCCGGCCCGTCACACCGCGTCGCGGGCCGAGGGCCTCGTTCCGCCGGATCGGACGCGGGCCGTCCAGAGCGCGCTTCGCCACGCCGCGGCGATCGCGAGGATCGTCAGGCCCACCAGCCAGGCCGTGACGAGGAGGACGATCCACAGCCCGATGAGCGGCGGCGGCGCTGCCTTCGCGATGAGGTCGTGCACGGCGCCCCTCGCCGCCGCCGGTGCCCCGAGGGCGGGGACGAGGGCGACGAGCAGGCCGGCGAGCCCGACGACGACGACGACGGCGCTCGCCAGCGGGTCGCGGACCAGTCGCAGCACGGACCGTCCGAGCGCCCGGACCGTCGATGCATCCTCGACGAGGACGATGCGCAGGGCGACCCCGCCGATCGCCTCGACGGCGATCCAGGTGGCGACGACCGCGACGATCTGCGGGACGGATGCGCGGACGACGCGCTCGACGAGCGAGACGGCGATATCCGACGGTGTGAGCAGCTCGCGATAGACGGCCTCGCCGATGGACGGCGCCACGGCCACCACGACGAGCGCGAGCGGCAGGAGCGCGACGAGCCGCACGCCGACAAGCCGGCCGAAGCGGCGCGGTCGGTCGGCTGGAAGCGGCGGCTGGAGCGACGCCCGGACCAGCGTCGCCTCCATGATCGCCCCGAGCGCGACGCCGAGGAGGACGGCTCCGAGCGCCACCGCCGCGACCGCGCCGAGCGCGAGGATCGTCGAGCTCGTGGGGCCGGCCGCCGTGACCGCCGTGGGGCCGACGAGGTTCGCCAGGCCGACCGCCGAGGGGAACGGGATGAGCGGCAGGAGGACCACGCCGATCCCACCGCGAACGAGGAAGCCGGCGAGTGCGATGGGCCAGAGGCCCGGATCCTCGAGCGTCCGGCGGACGGCGGCGCGGACCGGCGCGGTCCAGCCCATCAGGGCGCGAGGCTCGCTCCGGACGATGGCGCTGCGGGGGATGAGGTTGGGGCGGCGGGTGACGAGGGAGCCGGAGATCCGCCCGTCAGGGTCGCGAGGCGCGCGAGCGCGTCCCGGACGAGGGCGATCTCCGATCCATACGTCGCGAAGTCTCCGGCCCGGAGGGCGGCCTGCGCTCGCTCGAAGTGGAGGTTCGCGTAGCCGACGAGTGCCTGGACATCCGCCGGCAGGGCCTGGCCGGTCCCTGGGCTCGCCGTGGGACCGGGGCTTGTTCCCGGACCCGGACTCGCGGTCGGGCCGCCGGATCCGCCGCCAGCCGCCCCGTTGCTGCCCGGGAATCCGCCGGCGAGGAGGAGCCGCAGCGCCTGGTCGAGCGTGTCGCCCCAGACGACGGTGGTCGACGTCGCGAGGACGACTTTCTGCAGCTGCGGGAAGGCCGCATTCGCCGATTGCAGGTAGATCGGCTGGAGATAGATGAGCGAGTCCTGGAGCGGGATGACGATGAGGTTGCCCTTGATGACCTTGCTCCCGGCCTGGTCCCACAGGCTCACCTGGGAGGAGATCGTCGGTTCCGCGTCGATCTTCGCCTCGATCTGGTTCGGGCCGAGGACGCTCGTGTCCTGGGGGAACTGGTAGACCAGGACCTGGCCCCGGTTCGACCCGTCGTTGCGAGCGGCGATCCAGGCGATCATGTTCGGTCGGGACTTGGGGACCATCGGCTGGAGGAGGAGGAATTCCGCCTTCGGCTGATCGGGCAGGCGCATGACGACGTAGTACGCCTCGGTCGGCAGGCTCTGCGAGCCGCCCGGGTTGGCGGGGACCGTCCACAGGTCGCTGTTCGAGTAGAACGCCGCCGTATCCGTCACGTGGTACTTCGCGAACTGGTTCGTCTCGACGTTGAACAGGTCCTCCGGGACGCGGAGGTGGGCCTGGAGATCAGCCGGCATGCTCGCCAGCGGGGTGAACAGTCCCGGGAAGATGCCCTCATAGGCCCGGATGATCGGGTCCGTGGGATCGGCGACGTAGAACGTCATGGACCCGTCGTAGGCGTTCATGACGATCTTCACGCTGTTCCGGATGTAGTTGAACGAATCGGCCGCGAGACCGCTCGTCGAGCCGAGGGTCGAACCGTCGAACGACTGGGCGTTCGGGAAGCGGTCGCTGATCGTGTACGCGTCCTGGACGTAGAACAGCTTTCCGCCCGAGATCACGAGGTACGGGTCCTGGTCGAAGCGAAGGAATGGCGCGATGAGGCCGAGCCGGTCGCTGAGCGAGCGGTGGAAGAGCAGCTGGCTGTCCGCGGTGATCTGGTCGCTGATGAGGAGGTTGACGTCCCCGAACCGGATGGCGAACAGCGCACGCGCGAGGGTCGTGTCGAGCCTGATTCCGGAGGTGCCGGTCCAGGGCGGCGCGGCGGTCCCGTCCGTCGCGCTCGTCGTGCTGCCGACCGGGTAGTCGAATGCCGCCTGCTTCGCGTCCACGATCACGTAGTCCGAGGGACGCTCACCGAAGTAGATCCGCGGCTGGGCGATCGCGGGCGCACCGCCGACCGAGACCGGCGGCAGATCCTTGATGATGAGGTCCGGCTGACCGGCCGGCGTCGCCTGGTTCACCGGGACCATCGCGACGCCCACGCCATGGGTGAACGTGATCCGCTGGTTCACCCACGAGTTTGCCTGCGGGTTCTTGTCCGGCGCCAGCTCCCGCGCCGAGAGCATCACCTGGCGTAGCTGGCCGTCGATCGTGTAGCGGTCCGTGTCGACGTCCGTGAAGGCGTAGTACTGCCGGATCGTCTGCAGCTGGCCAAGCGCGTCGCCGAGCGGCACCTTGTCCCACAGGCGCGCGTTCTGGAAGGTCGCTGATTCCGCCGTGACCTTCGCCTGGGTGAGCGGGGCGGCACCGTCGAACGGCGTCGGCGACCATGCGGACAGGCCGAACGCGAGTCGCGTCATCGCGATGTTGTTCGCGATGTATGGCTGCTCCTGGGCGTACTGGTTCGGCAGGACCGAGAACTGCTGGACGAGCGCCGGGTACACCGTCCCGAGCACGAACGAGGCGACGAGCCAGCTCGCCACGGCGAACCCGAGCGGCCAGACCCAGCGGGTGAAGGCGGCGCCCACAAGGAACGCTCCGGCGAGCGCGGCGATGACGGTGAGGACGTCGAAGGCGAGGAACTGGGCGTGCGCATCCGTGTAGCTCACGCCGGTCGCGACGCCGCGGTTCGAGTAGACGAGCTCGAGCTTGTCGAGCTGGTAGCCGACGGCGATGAGGATGAGCAGGAGGCCGCCGAGGACCGCGAGATGGACCCGCACGCGCGTCGTGAGCTGCAGGCCGGCTTCCACGAGACCGACCGCGTACCGCGCGCCGGCGAGGATGAGACTGCCGATCAGCAGCGTCGTCGCGACGGACTGCAGGAGCCGGATGAACGGCAGCTGGAAGAGGAAGAAGCCGATGTCGCGCCCGAAGACCGGGTCCGTCACCGGCGGAGCGCCGGCCGGTGCATACGGGACCTGGTGGGCCCAGAGCTGGATCGTCTCCCATCGGCCGGCCACGGTGCCGGCGATGCCGAGGGCGAAGAGGACGGCGATGACCACGAGCGCGATGCGGAGGATCGGCGTGAGCTCCGGCATCTCGTCTCCGTCGACGACCACGGGACGGGGCCCGCCGGGCCCTCGACCGCCACCGGCCCGCTGGTCGAACCGCTCGAACCGGGGATCGTCGCCGAGTCGACCGCCGAAGCGCCGGGCGTTCGCCACCCGCGCCTCCATGGAGCGTTCCTCCATCGTCCGCATCGCCTCGGCGAGACGGTCGAACAGCGAGCCGGCACCGCCGCGGCCGGTCGATCGCGGCACGCCTCGATCGGCAAGCCACAGCCCGCCGAGGAGGAGGACGAGGGCGACGACGAGGGTGCCGACGAAGAGGCCGAGCTGGGTGAGGACGCGGGTCCAGAAGACGCTCTCGAAGCCGACGCTCCGGAACCAGATCGCGTCCGTCCAGAACGTGACCGTCGTGCCGCCGAGTGCGAGGACGAGGAGGATCGCAACGACGAGGACCGCGAGGCCGATCCGCCGCCCTCCGCCGCGAGGGGATCTGCCGGCGCCGTCGTCCGGTCCGCCCGGCGGAGGCGATCCGCCGCCGCCCGTCGGGCGCCGCCCCCGAGGGCCTCGCAGGCCGCGCGGGCGGCGAGGCCGGTCGTCGATCGGCGTCGGGCGCGGTCCTGGTGGGACGTCGTCCCGCTCGTCAGGCGACGCGTCATCGAGTGCCTCGGCGGCCTCCGGCTCTGACGGCGGCGGCGCCGGGACCTCGTCCGACGCGTCCTCCACCGGGGCCTCGTCCGGTCCATGCGGCTCGCCGCTCGCCCGACGGTTCACCGATCCGCCGGCGGCCTGACCCGACGCCGCCGCCTGACGGCGTCGGAGTTCGTCCATGAACTCGTCGAACAGGTCACGCATGACGGTCCGCCGAGTCTACCCTGCGCGCCTCCGCTGCGCCGTGGGGCCGGGTCGAACGGCGGATCAGGGTCGCGCCAGGCCTTCGACGGAGCGGCGGAACCCGGCGAGGACAGCCTCCGCGAGCTCGTTCGGCCGCATCGCCGCGGCCCGGGCCGGTTCGGGCCGGATGGCCACGAGGACCGCGAGCGGCAGGTCCCACGGTCGCAGCGGATCGTCCGCCGCGCTGGCGGGGGCGAGTCGGAACTGGAGCCGGCCGGCCTCCTCGAGGACGAGGCCGGACAGCGATCCTGCAAGGCTGGGCCCCAGGCGCAGGGCCGGAGGATCCGGCGGTGGTCCCGCCGCGGGCGCCACGTCGCGGAACGAGACGATGCCGTCGCCGTCCGTCACCCAGCACATCGCCGTCCACCAGCCGCCCTCGATCTCGGTCGGGCGCCCCATGCCGGCCCGCAAGTCACGATCGCGGACGCGGATGACCTGCTCGCGGAGAAAGGATGGACCGGGGGATGGCAGTCGGGCTGGCACTCGAACGGAGTCTAGTCGTCGGACGGCGCGGGTCCCGGCGGTACGGTCGACGGTGGCGACGCGGTGGGCCGAGCGGACTCCTCGACGGCCGCCTCCGCGGCGAGCGCCGCAGCCTCCGCCGCAAGGCGCCCCCGGAAGGCCTCGAGCTCGAGCCGGACGATCTCCATCCGG
Source organism: Chloroflexota bacterium (assembly GCA_015478725.1). Classification (NCBI taxonomy): domain Bacteria; kingdom Bacillati; phylum Chloroflexota; species Chloroflexota bacterium. The sequence goes on from JADMIG010000004.1 coordinate 27,198, forward strand.
ACGTCGCCGCCCGGCGGGGCGAGCCGCTCGAGATCGGCCTCCGACGGGACCTCCGACTCGTCGCGGGTCTCGCCGGACAGGAAGCCGAGGATCCCCCCGCGCGACCTCCGGGCGCTTCGGGACTGGAGGACCGCCGCCGCATCGATGGTCGTCACGCCGGGGACCGAACTGTCTGCCGTCGAGACGAAGGAGGCGCCGCACGTCGGGCAGGTAGTCGTTCCTGCCGGAGCCTCCGTGGAGCACCACGGACATCGGATGGACCCGGGCGCAGGATCGGCGGTCGGACCGCTCGGAGCGTCGGACATGGCGGACACTGTACCGCCTGCGAAGCGGCCGCCGCACCCCTCGATGGTCCCGGGAGCGGTGCGACGGTGCACCGCGACCGCGGACGACCCGGTCCGTCACGCCGGGCCGGCGGTCACTCCCATTCGATGGTCGCCGGCGGCTTGCTGCTGATGTCGTACACGACGCGATTGACGCCCGGGACCTCGTTGACGATCCGGCTGCTGATCCGGCCGAGGACGTCGTACGGGAGCTTCGCCCAGTCAGCGGTCATGCCGTCCTCCGAGGTGACGGCCCGGATCGCGACGACATTCGCGTAGGTCCGCCCGTCACCCATGACCCCGACGCTGAGGACCGGGGTGAGGATCGCGAACGACTGCCAGACGCTGCGGTAGAGTCCGGCGGCCTTGATCTCGTCGATGACTATCCAGTCCGCGTCGCGCAGCGTGTCGAGGCGCTCGGCGGTCACTTCGCCGATGATCCGGATCGCCAGGCCGGGTCCCGGGAACGGCTGGCGCTGGACCATCGCGTCCGGCAGACCGAGCTCGATCCCCACCGCCCGGACCTCGTCCTTGAACAGGTAGCGGAGCGGCTCGATGAGCTGGAATCGGAGATCCGCCGGCAGCCCCCCGACGTTGTGGTGGGTCTTGATCTTCTGGGCGGCCTTCGTCTCGGGGGCGGTCGATTCGATGACGTCCGGGTAGAGCGTCCCCTGGGTGAGGAAATCGATCCGCCCGAGCCTCGTGGCCTCCTCCTCGAAGACGCGGATGAACTCGTCGCCGATGATCCGCCGCTTCTGCTCGGGGTCCTCGACGCCGGCGAGCCGGGCGAGGAAGCGACCGCGGGCGTCCACCATGACGAGGCGCATCCCGAGGTGCTCGGCGAACGTGGCCCGGAGGAGCTCGGACTCGCGCTTCCGCATGAGACCGTGATCGACGTAGATGCAGGTGAGCCGATCCCCCACGGCGCGATGGACGAGCGCCGCCGCGACAGCCGAGTCGACCCCGCCGGAGAGGGCGCAGATCACGAGCCCGTCCGATCCGGTGATACGGGCGTGAGCGTCCACGCGCGCCCGGATGTCCGCCACGGTCTGGTCGATGAAATTCGTCGGTGTCCAGCTCGGGGTCGCACCGGCGATGCCGACGATGAAGTTCCGGAGCACATCGCGCCCGCGCGGCGTGTGGACGACCTCGGGATGGAACTGGATGCCGTGGAGGCCGCGAGCGTCGTCGACGAGGCCGGCGTACGGTGTGGAGTCCGTCTGGGCGGTCGCCCGGAATCCCTCGGGCAGGCGGGTGATCGAGTCGCCGTGACTCATCCAGACGGGCTGCTCCCGATCGAGGCCGGCGAAGAGACCGTCGTCCTCCGTGACCGTCACGCTCGCCGGTCCGTATTCACGACGCGTCGCCGGCAGGACGTCGCCGCCGAGCTCATGGGCCATGAGCTGGGCGCCGTAGCAGATGCCGAGGACAGGGATCCGGCCGGTCCAGATCGCCGGATCCGGTTTCGGCGCGTCGGCGTCGTAGACGGAGTTCGGACCACCGGAGAGGACGATCGCCTTCGGCCGCCGCCGCAGGATCTCCGCCCAGGATGTGTCGTGCGGGAGGAGCTCCGAGTAGACATTGAGCTCCCGGATCCGGCGCGCGATGAGCTGGGCGAACTGACTGCCGAAGTCGAGGACGACGACGGTGTCCGGTTCGGCGGGCCGATCCGCGGACGATCGGGCGGGCGCCCCGGCGTCGAGCGCGACCTCGAGGTACGCCTCCACCTCCGCATCGTCGGGAGCGAGGACGCGGTGGCCGGCGTTGGCGGCCGTCCCGTGGACGGTCTTGCCGCGGTCCGATCGAGGGTCGGGGCTGGCCTCCCCGACCGGGTGGGCGGCTGTTGGTTCGGGATCTCGCCGCTGGGCCTTCGTGTCCTCTGCCGCCTCGGTCAATGCCCGCCTCCTCCGCCGCCGCCTGTCCGGCCAGTCTAGCGGACGGTCGTGGCACCGAGCTCCCGGCACACCGAGCTCCCGGCGTCAGGCCCGGTTGCGCATCGCCTCGGCGGCCATCACGAAATAGCCGTCGAGCTCCGCGGCGACATCCGCCGGCGGTGCGAGGGCGGCGATCGCGGCCCGCATGTGGACGAGCCATCCATCGCGCTCGGACGTGCCGATGGCGAACGGCGCGTGGCGCATCCGCAGGCGCGGGTGACCGCGCTCCTCGTCGTACGTGGTGGGTCCGCCCCAGTACTGGGTGAGGAAAAGGGTCAACCGGCGGCGGGCCTCGGGGAGGCCCTCGTCCGTCTCCGGATAGAGCGGCCGGATGAGGGGATCGCCGGCGACCCCATCGTAGAAGCGCCCGACGAGTGCCTCGAAGAACGGCATGCCGCCGGCCCGTTCGAACAGCGTCGTGCGTCCGGCGAGGCCATCCATGGACGAGGCGACGACGACGTCCGGGACCGGCCGGACTAACGGCCCCTTTGCCAGGACTTGCCCTCGGTCTGGACGGACGGCGCATACACCATTTCGACCTGCTGCATCTCGCGAATCGTGCGGGCCCCGAGCGCCGCCATCGACTGGCGAAGGGCACCGACGAGGTTCTCCGATCCGTCCGTCACGCCGGCCGGCCCGTACAGGATCCTCTCGAGCGGACCGACAGTCCCGACCCGGATCCGCGTCCCCCGCGGCAGGACCGGCGACGGGGCGGCCATCCCCCAGTTCACGCCGCCGCCGGGCGCCTCGGCCGCGCGGGCCAGTGGACTCCCGAGCATGACGACGTCCGCTCCGGCCGCGATCGCCTTGGCGATCTCGCCGCCCCGGCGCATCCCGCCGTCGGCGACGATCGGCACGTACCGACCGCTCGCCTCGTAGAACGCGTCACGGGCACCGGCCACGTCGCTGATCGCGGTCACCTGGGGGATCCCGATGCCGAGGACCTCGCGCGTCGTGCAGGCCGCGCCCGGGCCGACCCCGACGAAGACGGCCGCCGCACCCTGCTCCATCAGCTGGAATGCCGCCTCGGGGTTGGTCGTATTGCCGACGGCGACGGGGATCGGCATGAACCGGGTGAACTCGACGAGCGACAGCGGGTCATAGCCGGTCGCGAGGTGCCGGGCGCTCGAGACCTGGCTCTGGACGAGGAACAGGTCCGCGCCATGCTCGGCACAGAACGGACCGAAGCGGCGGGCGGCGGCGGGCGTCGCCGCAACGGCGACCTTCGAGCCGGCCGCGCGGATCTCCTCAATCCGGCGAGCGACGAGCTCATCGCGGATCGGCGCGGCGTACGCCTCGCCGAGCACGTCGTGGACCTCGACGTCCGGGGCGGCGGCGATCCGGGCGAGGATGGTGGCGGGTTCGTCGTAGCGGGTCTGGACGCCCTCGAGGTTCAGGATCGCGAGGCCGCCGAGGCGGGCAAGCTCCCCGGCGAGGCGGGCATCGACGACGGCGTCCATGGCGGCGGCAAGGATGGGGATCCGAAGGTCGATCCCGCAGAACGCCTGGCCGAGGTCGACGTCCGCCGGCTCGATGGTGTCCGTGCCGGGGGCGAGCGAGACGTCCTCGAAGCCATAGGTCCGCCGGATCGAATCGACCTTCGAGCGGAAGACCCGACGATTTGCAGCCGGACTCGCCGGACTCGCGGTCGTGGTGGCGGCGGCGGTCGTGGTCGTGGCAGCGGTCGCGGTCGCGGTCGCGGTCGTGGCAGCGGTCGCGGTCGCGGTCGCGGTCGTGCCTTCAGCGTGCGTCATCGATCGATCCGTGCCTCCGCCGTGTCGTCGTCAGTGCCGCCGCCCGCACCCGGTCGACGACCACAGTCTACCGCGCCCCCACCACCGCGCTCCCGGGATCCGGCCGCGGGATCGGACCGCCAGCGCGAGGCGCCGACCTCGCGAGGCTCCCACGCTGCGCCGATCCTGCCAGATGGTCACCAGGCGGGCGCTCGTCACGCCGATCCCGCCAGGTGGTCTCCACGCGGGCAGATGACACATAACGGATCCGCGGCGGTCGGCAGCCCACGCTCGATCCGGAACGTTGATCGTCGTGGGACCTCGCGCGCCCCGGACGAGTGCCTGCCTGGGGGTCGTTTGGCGGAAACGGCGCCCCGGCTCGACGGATTTGCCGGCGGCGCGATCCACCGTCAGGCGATCCGCCGTTGACCCTGGAGGTCGAGCTCGAACCAGGCGGCTCGATCCGGGTCGACGAGGTTGTCGGCGATCGCGCGGAGGGCGACGCGGTACCCGGGCCAGATGACGGTCGCGTGGGCGGCTTCGAGCGAGATCCAGCGAGCCGCGTCGTGTTCGTGCGAGAGGATCGGCTCGATGTCCGGGCGAACGCGCACCGCGAACACGGCAGCGCTGACGATCGCATCGGCCGGCGCCCAGTGGAACTGGTTCACGAGGTCGAGATCGTAGAACGCCTCGATCGCTGTCGGTCCGAAACCTGTCTCTTCGACGAGCTCGCGGAGAGCGCCCGCCGTCACCCGTTCCTCCGGCTCGAGCGTGCCCGAGACACCCTGCCACAGGCCGCCGAGGATCCGGCCGTGGGCGCGGCGGAGGAGGAGTATCTCGGGCGTGCCGTCCACCATCCTGTGGATCCACACGTCGACGAGGTCCGGCCGGAACGCCATCAGCCCGGGACCTTCGCGTCGACCGTGCCGAGCTGCGCGGCGAGCCCCTGGAGCTGCTCGAGGTGCATGAGGTCGTGGACGCCGGCGAAGAGCAGCCACTCGCCGCAGCGGAGCCGCCCGACGAGCGGATGTTCGAGCGGGCACGGATCCGTCTCGTGGCCGGCGATGGCACGAGCCGCCCGCTCCACGATCCGCTGGCTCGCTGCCAGCCGCCGGCGCAGCCCGTCCCGATCCGCCCCCGCCGGCCCCGGCACGCCCGGGACCACGACCGGCGCGTCCGCCGGCCAGCGCCCGGACGCGGCGAGGGAGCCCGCCATCGCCAACCCGGCCCGCGACTCCGCGTCGTGCCCGATCGCCTCGGCGACGTTCCAGCCCGCCTCGCCGCCGGGCATCGCGAACGCCTCGTCCGGCAGGCCGGACACGAGCGCGTCGAGCGCCCCGGCGACCGCCGCCAGCTGGTCGACGATCCTCTCGGCCGAACCCATGCCGGCCCGGCGACGGACCTCACGACGGACCGCAACGAACCGCCCGGCCTCGATCCCGCTGAACGCCGCGACGACGTCCGGGGCACCGGCTTCCAGATCGTCGAGCCACGTCATCGTCGCCGCTCGATCACCACCCCGTCCCTGCCGATACATCTCACGAAGAGCTGCTCGGGTCCAGGATCGACCGGTTCGCCGAGTTCCAGCGTGCCCCAGACGTCGTCCAGCGGGCTGTGCGCGGTCGTCTTGCGCACGATGGGAGACGGTGGCTTTCATACCTCGAGTGCAGGACCGGCGCTACAGCCGCTCGAACCGATCGACCGGGACGACGAAGACCGTCGCTCCGCCGACCTCGACTTCGAGCGGGTAGGGCATGAAGAACTCACCCGGCTCCATGATGGGCGGCATCGGGTTGACGACCTGGGTCCGGGCCTTGCAGTTCGCGGCGATGATCGACATGACCTCGTCCACGGCGGGCTCCTCGACGCCGAGGATGATCGTGGCGTTCGATTGCTTGAGGAAGCCGCCGGACGAATGGAGTCGCGTCGCGCGATATTCCCGCTTGAGGAGCGCCTCAACGAGCGCACCGGCGTCCTCGTTGTGGACGATCGCGACGACAAGCTTCACGCGGCGAGTATAGACATCGGTCGCGGGGGAACCACAGCCGCACCGAACCACCCGGAGGCGAGGTGTACGATGCCGTGCGATCCGTCTCCGCCGCCCGACAGGAGCCCCTGCAGTGTCCGCCGCCGACCGCTCCGCCGCGTCCACGCCGTTCGCCGTCCTCGCCCACGGCGCCGATCTCCTCGCTCACGGTCAGGATTCCGACGACAGCCTGGCCGCCCTGCTCGCCGCCGCACGTGAGGCGCTCGGCGGCCCGGTGATGAGCATGTTCGCCCAGGATCCGGACCGCGGCGGACTCCAGCTCGTGGCCGCCGTGGGCCTCGACGAGGCCTCCCTCGCAGCCCTCGTCAGCGCGGTCACCGATCCGAGCCATCCGATCAGTCGGGCGGCCGACGAGCGAGCAACCTCGTTCGACGTCCCGCCGGTCGGGTCCGGTGGCCCTGCGCTCCGGAGCCACCTGCCGTTGGCCGTCAGCCGCGACGGGATCGAAGTGACGCTCGGTGTCCTGGCCGTCGCCCACGACCGCCCGCTCGGCGCGGATGCCCGCGGACTCCTCCGCGCGGTCGCCGACCTTGCCGCGATCGCGATCGACCGGGCCCGCCTCGGCTCGCTCGCTGCCGAACGGTCCGAGTGGTTCGAACGGATGGCGCACACGGATCCGCTCACCGGCCTCGCGAACGGCCGCACGTTCGGGCGCGTCCTCGAGCTCGAGCTGGCTCGCGCCGGCCGTCAGGACAGCGAGGTCTCCGTCGCGATCTTCGACGTCGACGGGTTCGAGGCCATCAACGCCGAGCTCGGTCGGGAGGCCGGCGACGACGTCCTGCGGGCCGTCGCGGCGGTCCTCGCGGAGTCCGTCCGGCTCGTCGACACGGTGGCCCGCTACGGCGGCGACGAGTTCGTCGTGGTGGCACCCGGGTCGGCGGGCGTCACGGTCGCCCAGCGCGTCCTCGATGGGATCGCCCGGCTCGACCCGATCGCCGGTCGTACGGCGACCGTCTCCGCCGGCGTCGCCCGCTTCCCGGTCGACGGGACCACGTCGGAGGAACTCCTCGGGGCCGCCGAGGCGGCTGTGGGCCGGGCGCGGAACACCGGGCGCGGCACGCTCGCGACGGCGGCCGCCGCGTCGGGCTAGGAAGAGCTTCCGGCGACCCCGCTCGACACGATCGGGAGCGTCGGCGTCGTCGCCCCGGGCCCCGGCTCGAGCGTCAGCGCCACCGTCACCCCGGCCGCGCCCGGGCCGGCCCCGGTCAGCGATCCGGTCCCGTCCGGACCCACCGTGAACGATCCGATCGGGGTCGGGGCCGCAGAGCCCGCGATGACCCAGGCTTCGTAGACGTGGCCGCCGGTCGTCGGGGCGAGGCCGTGCATGACCACGTGCACGGAGCCGTCGGCTGCGATCGCGGCGAGGCCCGCACGACCGGGATTGTCCCTGCTCGACAGGACGGCGGTGTGACTGCCGGGCGCGGCGGCGGCGGCGAGCACCTGCCCGACGGCCTGCCGATATGCGGTGGCGCTGTCGAGCTGCGCGCGAAGGGCCACATTCCACGCTCCCAGCGCGACGATCGCGAGCACGGCGGCGATCCCGATCGCCCAGGCGAAGCGCGGTCGTCCGAGCCCTGCTCGTGCGGGAGCGATGGATGGCGGCGCGCTCCGCCGCTCAGCGAGATCGACCGCGGCAGCCGCCATGGATGACGGCGCGCTCCGCCGCTCAGCGAGATCGACCGCGGCAGCCGCCATGGATGACGGCGCGCTCCGCCGCTCAGCGAGATCGACCGCGGCAGCCGCCATGATCCGATCGCGGAGCGATGCGGGGGGCTCCACGAGCTCGATCGGCACATCGAGGGCCGGCACGACCGAGCCGAGCTCGGCGAACTCCTCATGCGCGTGCGGGCAGGTGGCCAGATGGCCGCGCACCGTCTGCTCCTCGTCTCGCTCGAGGGCGCCGAGCACGTAGGCGGGTGCCAAATCGCGGGCCTCGTCGCACGTCATGGGGCATCCCCCATTCGCGGCTCCTCGACGACGAGGACTCGACGCATGGCGAGGAGGCCGAGGCGCATCCGGCTCTTCACGGTCCCGAGCGGCGTGTCCGTGCGGGCCGCGATCTCCTGCTGCGTGAGGCCACCGAAGTAGGCGAGCTCGATCGCCTCGCGCTGGACCGCGCTCAGCGTCCCGAGGGCCGCCCGAACCGCCTCCCGATCAAGGTTCGCGGCGACGTCCGACCAGATGTCCGGCAGTGTGAGGCCGGGCGGCGGGATGTCCTCGCGATCCGGCAGCTCGATGGTGGGGCGCCGACGGCGGATCGCATCCACCGCGCGATGGTGGACGATCGACAGGAGCCAGGTCTTCACGCTGCCCCGACCCTCGACATACCGGGCGGCGTTTCGCCACGCGCCGAGGTACGCCTCCTGCACGACGTCTTCGGCGAGGGTGGCGTCGGCGGTGATGCGCAGGGCGATCGAGTAGGCCATCGTTCGGTATCGGTCGTACAACTCTTCGAGGGCACGGAGCTCACCGGCGGCCACCCGCTCGAGCACGGCTCGGTCCGCGTCGTCATCCGCGGACGGACGACGACCGGCGACCTGTCCACCAGGGTCCGTCACGTGGTGATGCGCAGACGGGGCCGCTCCGGTTCACCGGGCTGGCGCTCCCCGTCGGCAGCGGTGCGATCCCGATTCGCGACGGGCTCGGGGTTCGCGGCGAGCTCCTGGTTCGCGGCGAGCTCCGCGTTCGCGACGGGCTCGGGGGGCCGGGCCTCGATCGCGAGTTCCGGGAGTCGGGCAGCGACCATCGCGAGCACCCTCGCGAACACCAGGTCCGCGGATCCGGTCGCGTCGACCACGGCGATGCGACCGGGGTCGGCGGCCGCGATGGCACGGAACCCAGCCCCGACCCGACCATGGAACGCGGCATCGTAGGCGGCCTCGAAGCGGGTGATCTCGTCGCCGGCCTTGCGTGCCAGTCCGGCGGACACCGGCAGGTCGAGGAGGATCGTAAGGTCGGGTACAAGCCCGCCGGTGGCGAACCGTTCGAGCGCACGGAGCTCGTCGAGGGGAAGCCCCGCTCCGTATCCCTGGTAGGCGAGCGTGGAGTCCGCGAACCGGGCACTGATCACAAGGTCACCACGGGCGATGGCCGGTCGGACGACTTCGGCAACGAGCTGGGCGCGGGCCGCGTTGAAGAGGAGGGCGTCGGACCGTCCGTCCGATGACCGTGATCGTCGGTCGAGGAGGATCTCGCGAATGCGTTCGCCGGTGGTGGTCCCGCCGGGTTCCCGGGTGAGCGTGGCGGCGAAACCCGCCTCGCGGAGTGTGGCGTGGAGTCGCGCCGCCTGGGTCGTCTTGCCAGATCCGTCGGGTCCCTCGAACGTGATGAAGCGCCCGATCGAGGTCGCTCCACGCCGCATCGTCACAGCCTGAGTGTACCCGGCGTCGCGGCCCGCCTTGGCCGAAGCGGCACCAAGCGGCGCCGCATCCTGAGGTTGGCCGCCGGGTTGGTGCGCCGGGTTGGTGCGCCGGGTTGGTGCGCCGATCCCGATCCTGACAATCGACCATCAGGCGGGCGCTCGTCGCGGGTCACTCTGCCAGATGCCCGCGTGGTGGTCCGTTGGCAGCGACGGAACATGGAACGGTGGGCGACCACGTTCAGGACGGCGGGCCTCACCCGGGTGCGCCTGGGTTCCGGTGACCAATGGCCGCCTGAGGCACATCTGGCGGGATCGCCGTCCCCGGACCGGACGGGGTGCGGAGCGCCGCCCGCCATCGCCGTCTCCGGACGGGGTGCGGGTCACTGGCCCGTCGACCACAGACCGCGTCGGAGAGGTCTCCTCTGCTACCCTGACCGGCGATGCGCGAGCTCACGGACCGAGCGCTCGACACGGCCGCCCGGCGTGGGGCGACGTACGCCGACGTACGCATCGTCCGCCGGCTCGACGAGTCGATCTCGGTGAAGTCCGGTCGACTCGAAGGCGCCTCGTCCGGGGAAAGCGAAGGGTTCGGCGTTCGCGTCCTCGTCGACGGCGCGTGGGGCTTCGCGGCGTCGCATCGGCTCGAAACACCGGAGATCGACCGGGTCGCGGCAGAGGCGGTCCGCATCGCCCGGGCCTCGGCGACCGCCCTTCGCCGGGCCGTCGCCCTCGACGACCGACCAGCGGCCCACGGTACCTACGAGACGCCGGTGGCGGAGGACCCGTTCACCGTCCCGCTCGAGGCCAAGATCGGCGACCTCCTTGCGGCGGACGCGGCGATGAACCGGGTGAAGGGCCTCGCCTACACGGAGTCCATGTACGCCGCGCAGCGTGAATGGAAGACGTTCGCCGCTTCGGACGGCAGCTTCACCGAGCAGACGATCACGCACGTGGGATCGGCCGTCGAGGCGAATGCGGTCGACGGAGACGAGCACCAGCGGCGGAGTTATCCGGACAACGGCGGCGGTTGGCAGGCGGCGGGTTACGAGCACGTCCGCCGGCTCGACCTCCTCGGCAACGCCGAGGCCTATGCGGACGAGGCGGTCGCACTCCTCTCCGCACCGCAGTGCCCGCCCGGGCGGCGGACGATCGTCCTCGATCCCTCGCAGCTGTACATGCAGATCCATGAGTCGTGCGGCCATCCGACCGAGCTCGACCGGGTCTTCGGGACGGAGGCGAGCTACGCAGGGACGAGCTTCCTCACGACGGACAAGCTGGAGTCGGGCTTTCGCTACGGATCCGACCTCGTCACGATCGTCGCCGACGCAACGGCAGCGGGGGGCATGGGCACGTTCGGCTGGGACGACGAGGGCGTGGCGGCGCAGTCCGTGCCACTCATCCGCGAAGGGATCCTCGCCGGCTACCTCACGAGCCGCGAGACGGCGCCGCGGATCGGGCGGCGGTCTGGCGGCGCGATGCGGGCGGATGGATGGAACCGCATCCCGCTCATCCGGATGACGAACATCAACCTCCTGCCGGTCGCGGGGATGAGCCTCGACGACATCGTCGCCGACACGGATGACGGGCTCTACCTCGCCCAGTGCCGGAGCTGGTCGATCGACGACCGCCGCCTCAACTTCCAGTTCGCCACGGAGGTCGCCTACGAGATCAAGGGCGGCAGGAAGGGCCGGCTCCTCAAGAACCCGACGTACACCGGCATCACGTACGAGCTGTGGCGATCGTGCGACGCGGTGGGCGACGCGTCGAGCTACCGGATGCTCGGGACGCCCAACTGCGGCAAGGGTGAGCCGGGCCAGGCCGGCCACATCGGCCACGCGGTCTCCGGCGCCCGCTTCCGCAACGTCCAGGTCGGGGTCCTCGACTGATGGGCTCGACGCCTCCCGGGGAGTGGCTCGCCGTCGCCGAACGGGTGGTCGCCCTCGCGATGGCGGCCGGGGCGACGGAGGCGGAGGCGCTCGTGAGCGCGGACGATGCCCAGCTCACCCGATTCGCCAACAGCGAGATCCACCAGAACGTCGCAGAGACGAGCGTCGGCTGCAACCTCCGATTCGTCGTCGGAAAGCGGATCGGCGTCGCCTCGACCGGGCGACTCCACGATGACGGTCTGCGTCGCCTCGTCGAACGGGCCGGCGCGATCGCCCGGCACGTCGAGGAGCTCGAGGATTGGGCCGGGCTTCCGGAGCCGGCCGGACCGATCCTCGACCTTCCGGCGGCCTTCGCCACCGGTACCGCGTCATCCTCGCCGGAGGAACGCGCTGCCGGAGCGCGAGCGGTGATCGCCGCAGCCGACGCAGCGGGCGTGACCGCCTACGGGTCGTTCGCGACCACCACCGAGCGACTCGCGGTCGCCAACAGCAGGGACGTCCGCGCGGCGGGCGAACGGACATGGTCGCAGCTCATCACCGTCTCGATGGGACCGGACGGCGGTACCGGCTACGCGGAGTCGGCCGCGGTGGACGCGACCGCGATCGACGCGGCGGCCCTCGGCCGGGAGGCGGCCGCGAAGGCGCGAGCGACAGCGGCTGCCCGCCCGATCGAGCCGGGCGACTACCCGGTCGTCCTCGAGGAGTATGCGGTCGTCGATCTCCTCGACATGCTCGGCTACCTCGGCTTCAGCGCCCTCGCCGTCCAGGAGGAGCGGTCGTTCGTCGAGATCGGGAAGCGGGTCGGCTCGGACCTCGTCACGATCTGGGACGACGGGGCGGACCCGGCAGGCCTGCCGATGGCGTTCGACTACGAGGGTCTCGCGAAGCGAAGGGTCTCGCTCATCGATCATGGCGTATGCCGCGGCCTGGTCTACGACGCGCAGACCGCGGCGCGGGCGGGAGTCCACTCGACCGGCCACGGCCTGCCGGCCCCGAACCCCTACGGACCGTTCCCCCTCAACATGCTCATGGCGCCCGGGACGACGCCTCGAGACGAGCTCATCGGCGGCCTGGACCGGGGCCTCCTCGTCACGCGCTTCCACTACACGAACCCCGTCCATCCGAAGCTCGCGATCGTCACCGGGATGACCCGCGACGGGACCTTCCTCGTCGAGGGCGGCCGGATCGTCGCTCCCGTCCGCAACCTCCGGTTCACGCAGAGCTACCTCGAGGCGATCGCCGGCGTCTCGGCCGTCGCGAGCGAGCGGCGGACACTCAAGGGGTTCCTCGGCGGGGTGGTCGTGCCGGCTGTCCGGATCGACGCGTTCACGTTCACCGGCGCGACCGAGCACTGAGGGCGACGGTGCCAGCGCGACCGGCGCGAGGACCCGCGCGACCGGCGCGACCGGCGCGAGGACGAGGAGGACGCGGGTGACGGACCGCGGATCGATCCGGGGGCGCCTCGCGCGTCGATTCGACCCTGCCGAGCTCCGCCAGATCAAGCGTCTCTGGGTACGCCACTCGATCGCCGAGGATCGGCGCGACATCGACGGTCTCGTCGCCACGCTCGCCCCGGATTGTGTCTACGAGCTCATCCCGACCGGCCAGCGCTGGGACGGCCACGACGGTGCCCGGGCGTTCTACTCGGAGCTGTTCGCCGCCTTCCCGGACAACGCCTTCGCCCTGAGCGAGATCGTCGTCGGGCCGCAGGGCGTCTTCGAGGTCGCGACCCTCACCGCGACGAACCTCGGACCGTGGGCGGGCGTACCGCCGAGCGGCCTGCCGATCCGCATGACCGTCCTCATCCTCTTCCCCTGGGATCCCGCCACGGAACGCTTCGGCGGGGAGCGGATCTGGCTCGACCGGGGTCCGTGAGGCGCGCATGTCACGGGGTCCGAGCTGGTCGCCGGGCACTTCCTCCCCAGCCCCAGCTGCGCACCGCCGGCCACCGGATTCCCTGTCATATGTTCCTCAGGAGGGCACTCGTCAGGCCGCGCGCACGCCCCGATCGACGGGCCGTACGGCGGTGACCTGTCCGGTCGTGACAACCGACCCTCAGGCGGTCATCAGACGCTGGCCTGGTGACGAGTGACCGCCTGAGGGTCATCTGGCGGGATCGCGGACCCACGAGGACGCGCGCCACGCCGTCCGCCGATCCGACGACGCGTGAGGCGCCGCTCCGCGACCATAGGGGGATGAACGGCGATCGCGCCCCCGATGTCGTCGTGGTCGGCTCGGGCCCGAACGGTCTGGCGGCTGCGATCACCCTCGCCCGGGCGGGCCGCTCGGTCGTGGTCTACGAGGCGGCGGCGACGCCCGGCGGCGGGACGCGCTCGGCGGCGCTCACGCTCCCCGGCTACGTCCACGACGTCTGCTCGGCGATCCACGGGGTGGCCCTCGCGTCGCCGTTCCTCCGGACCGTCGACCTCGCCGCCCGCGGCGTCACGTGGATCCAGCCGGATGCGCCCGCCGCGCACCCGTTCGACGACGGCCGGGCGGCGATCCTCGAGCGGGACGTTCGCGCCACCGCAGACGGGCTCGACGCGCTCGGCGGTTCGGACGGCCGGGCCTGGCGCCGGCTCTTTGAGCCGCTCGTCACCTCGGCTGAGCGACTCCTCCCCGAGCTCCTCGGACCGGTCCGCCACGCCCCTCGACCGGGCGGCGTGCTGCCACTCCTGCGGTTCGGTCCGCCGGCTCTTCTGCCGGCGCGGCGACTCGCGGCGACGGCCTTCCGCGGCGATGCCGCGCGCGCCCTCTTCGGAGGATTGGCCGCCCACTCGATGGTCGCCCTTGACCGTGCGGCCACGGCAAGCTTCGGGCTCGTCCTCGGGACCGTCGCCCACGCCTACGGCTGGCCGATGGCGCGGGGTGGGTCGGGTGCCATCGCCGACGCCCTCGTCGCCGAGCTCCGCTCGCTGGGCGGAGAGGTCGTCACGGATCGGCGGATCGCCTCACTCGCCGAGCTGCCGCCGGCGCGGGCGATCGTCCTCGACGTCACCCCGCGTCAGGTCGTCGCGATCGCCGGCGAGCGGCTGCCGGCCGGCTACCGACGTCGTCTGGAGCGCTTCCGCTACGGCCCCGGGATCTTCAAGCTCGACTGGGCGCTCGAGGGGCCGATCCCGTGGACGGATCCCGCGGTCTCCCGCGCCGCGACGGTGCACCTCGGCGGACGGCTCGAGGAGATCAGATCGGCCGAGGCTGACGTGGCGGCAGGTCGCCATCCGGACCGTCCGTACGTCCTCCTCGTCCAGCACACGCTGTTCGACCCGAGTCGAGCGCCCGCCGGGAAGCACACCGCCTGGGCCTACTGCCACGTACCGAATGGCTCGACCGTCGACATGACCGACCGGATTGAATCGCAGATCGAGCGCTTCGCGCCCGGATTCCGGGGTCTGGTCCTGGCGCGATCGGCGCGCGACAGCCGGACGATGGAGGAGTACGACGAGAACACCGTCGGCGGCGACATCAACGGCGGGCTGCAGGACCTGGGCCAGCTCATCTTCCGGCCGACCCCACGCCTCGACCCCTACGCGACACCCGTCCGAGGGCTCTATCTCTGCTCGTCGTCGACGCCACCCGGCGGCGGCGTGCACGGGATGTCCGGCTACCACGCCGCGCGGTCCGTCCTGCGACGGGAGTTTCGGTAGGGCGGGCGGAGGCGGCGGGACCGCCGAGCGGGACGCGCCCCGTTTGGTGTCAACTGCTCCTCAGACGCGCACTGGTCCGCGTCCGCGACGATCCAGAGCAGGCTCGCGTGCATGAGACCCGCGTCGAGCAGTGCCATCGGGTCGCCTGGCGCACATCTGGCAGGGACCAGGTGACGAGTGCCCGTGTCAGGGCCATCTGGCAGGAACCGCGAGCGACGAAACCGCGAGCGCCCGTACCGCGAGCGCCCGAACCGCGAGCCCTCGAACCGGCCCGGCCCCCCGCACCGCGACCTACCGCCAGGCGCTCCGAGCGACGTCCGGGTACAGCCGGACCCGCCGATAGGGCTCGCGGCCGCGCGATCGGGAGACGAGGTTCGCCCGCTCGGCCATCTGGTGCTGAAGCCGCCGAATGTAGGCGTTCTGTGGCGAGAGTTCGACCGGCTCGGAGCGGTGCAGCACGATGTCGATCGCCTCCTCCGTCTCCCGCATCGCCGCCTCCCGGGGATCGAGCTCGAGGGCGAAGATGGAGGTCAGGCTCGCCTGGATCTGCTGGGTCGTGTTGTCCTTGAGGACGTAGATCGGCATGGCCCGTTCCTCGGCTTCGCGGAGGAGCGGAGTCTTCTGGCGGTACTCGTTCTTGAGGGTCATGACGACGTCCGCATCGTCGACGTCGCGAGCGATGAGGACGGGCAGCTGGAGCTCGCGGACGGCCAGCTCGAGGCGCTTGCGGCTCAGGCCCTGCGGGAGGACACGGATGGTCGGAAGCGTCCCCGCACCGTCCACCCGAAGGATCGCTGCGGACCCGGCGCCGAGTGGGCCGGCGTCGCCCTCGCCTTCGTCCGCCTCCTCCGGCTCCTCCGGCTCGAAGTCGTCCACCAACCCGGAGACCAGTGCCAGATCGGCGGCCGCCGCGATCTCGTCGGCGTTGATCGGACGCGTTCCCTCCTCGACCCGCAGGGCGCCGATCGCGCGCGCCGCCTGCTCGCGCCACTCCCGCTGCCGCTGCCGCTCCCGGGCATCGCGGGCCCGAACGTCCGCCGGCGTGTCGAGCGCGCCGGCCGGTCGCTCGAGCGGACCGCGGTCGGCGATCTCGCCAGCGATGAACGGACCGTTGGTGGCGACGACGCTCAGGCCGCCGGCACCGCGCATGGCGCCGGTCGGCGGCGCCGCGAACCGCTCGCCCTGGATGATCCCGTGCGACGACCCGGGCTCGAGCGGCTCCCTCGCGGGGCCACCGAGCGCACCGCTCGGTCGGCCACCCTCCGGGGCGGGTCCCCGGGGCGCACTCTCGCGGCTCGAGCCGCCCCGCGTCTGGCGCCAGCCGCCGGAGGCTCCCGGCCGATAGCCGGGCCGGAAGCCGCCCCGATCCGCTTCGCGATAGCCGCTGCCTCCGGCGGCGATGCGGCCGCCCGTCCGGTACGTCCCCTCGCCACGCCAGCCCGGCTCCATCCGCCATGGCTGTCCCGAGCCGATGAGCCCGGCGAACCGCTCGGCACCGAGCTGGTCGCGTGGCGATGGGCGCGGCCGCGACTGCGATCGGTGGACGCCCTCCTCGTCGCGCCAGCGGAGCTCAGGCGCGACGGCCTCGCCGCGAAGGAGCGAGTCGACGGTCTCGGCGACATCGCCGTGGACGACGACCCGTTCCCGATCCTGGATCTCGATGATGACGTCGAAGGTCGGCGGCGCCTTCCGCTCCAGGACGCTCTTCTGGGTCCGTCGCCGGCGGGCCTCCTCGTCGCCGAGGGTGACGCTCTGGATCCCGCCGATGAGATCGGACAGCGTCGGGTTGAGCATGAGGTTGTCGAGGTTGTTGCCGTGTGCGGTGCCGATGAGCTGGACACCGCGTTCGGCGATCGTGCGGGCGGCCTGCGCCTCCAGCTCCGTGCCGATCTCGTCGATCACGATGATCTGCGGCATGTGGTTCTCGACCGCCTCGATCATCACCTCGTGCTGCATCGACGGCGTCCGGACCTGCATCCGGCGGGCCTTGCCGATCGCCGGATGAGGGATGTCGCCGTCGCCGGCGATCTCATTGCTCGTGTCGACGACGACGACCCGCTTGCCGAGGTCGTCGGCGAGGACCCGGGCCGCCTCGCGGAGCATCGTCGTCTTGCCGATGCCGGGACGGCCCATGATGAGGATGCTCTTCCCCGACTCGACGAAGTCGACGATGATCTCGATCGTCCCGAAGACGGCCTTGCCGATCCGGCAGGTCAATCCGACGACCTTGCCGCTGCGGTTCCGGATCGCGCTGATCCGGTGGAGGGTCCGCTCGATGCCCGCCCGGTTGTCGTCCCCGAAGCTCCCGATATGGTCGACGACGTGGGCGATGTCCGCCTCCGTGATCTCCCGTTCGAGGAGCGTCACCTCGCTGTTCGGAAAGCGCGCCTCCGGGCGGCGGCCGAGGTCCATGACGACCTCGATGAGGGTCGACTGGTCCGCCAGGGCATGAACAGCCGCCACGACCTCGTCCGGGAGAGCGGAGAGCAGGAGGTCGAGATCGTCCATCGCCTCGCGGCCACGGTCCGGCAGTGTCACGTCGTCTCCCATCTCTCCTCGGTGTGCGGTGTCGGGGTGTGATCGGGTCATCCGACGGCCGGGACGAGCGTGGGCTCGGCCACCCGGACGAGGGTCTCCTTCATCAGGAGCGTCACCTGGGAGACCGCAGCGAAACCGTCCGCCTCGAGGACCCGGTCGACCGGGTGTTCGTACGTCCGGACGGGGGCGAGGATCCCGTGATCGTGGCCGTGACTGCCGTCGCGCGCGGTCCGCGCAGCGATGACCCCGAGCCCGAACCGGACGAGGGGCGCCGTGTCCGCACCGGGCCGGGCGAGGACCTTGAGGTAGTGCGGCTGATCCTCCTTGGCCACGCCGACCTGGAGGAACGCGTCGAGCTGGGTCCCGTCCCCTCCGCCGCCGGGCGTGGCCTGGACATACGCCTCGACGTCGGCGAAGCGGAGGATCGGCGCGAGCGAGCTCCGCGGCACCCGCCAGGCCGTCCCCTGGCGTTCCCAGTCGACGAGCCGCACCGCCTCGAGTCGCTGCACGGGCTGCGGGGTCGCCGCCGCGTAGAGGCGGGCGAGGGGCAGGGCGTCGAGCGGCCCGGCCGGCCGGATCCCGCATCCCGCCGCCTCCTCGTCCGTCCACGGCTTCGGGAGGCCGGCATCGGCCGGACGCGAGAGGACGATCTCGTCGCCGAAGCGGGCGAAGCCCGCCTGCATGAACAGCTCGACGTTGCCGTCCGCGTCGGCGCACGCGACGTGGAACCGCACCGCCCCGCGCTTCGCGCCGTCGCGGAGGAGGTGCTGGACGAGGCGGAACCGGATGTCGCCCGCCTCCGCCTGGCCGATCGCGTCGAGCTCGACGATGGTCCAGTCGTCGCGCCGGCTCTCCCGCTCCACGCGGAGGAGCCCGGACAGGCGTCCGTCGTCCTCGTAGACGTAGAGGAGGTCGTGGGGGCTGAACGCACCGAGTGGCAGTCGGAAGAGGTTGAACATCCCGATCGGGGGACCGCTCACCGGCAGCCCGAGCGAGCGCGTGAGCGCGCCGTCCCCCTGGCACAGCCGCGACAGTTCGCCCAGAGCGGACAGGTCGGTCAGTCGAGCCATCCTGATGCGGCCCGATCGAGCGCTCATCGGAAGGTGGCCGTGCGGCGTGTCGGATGGTGGCGCCGGCCACTCCCCTCGCCCGGATCGTCATGCTCGGCGGCCATGGTGGCGACAAGACGGTGGAAGCGCGTCTCGCCGGCGAGCTCCGGATGGAACGCCGTGGCGATGACGTTCCGTTCGCGCACCGCGACGATGCGACCGTCCGGAAGGATGGCGAGGATGTCCACCGCCGGCCCGGTCCGGACGATGACCGGAGCCCGGATGAAGATGCCGTGGACGGGCTGATCGCCGAGGACCGGGACGTCGAGGTCCGTCTCGAACGAGTCCAGCTGGCGACCGAACGCGTTGCGGGTCACGGTGACGTCGAGGAGCGACAGGACGGGCGGGTCGGCGCCGTCGATCTCCCGGGCGAGGAGGATCATTCCGGCGCACGTGCCGAACAACGGTGCGCCGCTCTCCGCGAGCCGAAGGATCGGCGCGCGAAGATCCCAGCGCTCGATGAGTCGGCGCATCGCCGTGCTCTCGCCGCCCGGCAGGACGAGCCCGCTCAGGCCGTCGAGGTCGTCGGGCTGACGGACCTCCACGGGCTCGACGCCGATCGAGCGGAAGGTCCGGACATGCTCGATGAAGGCACCCTGGACGGCCAGGACTCCGATCTTCATGGGTCGCGCTCCCGGCGCCGTGATCGGGCTACCAGCCGCGGACGGCGAGCCGCTCCTGCTCCGGGATCGTCTCGAGCGAGATGCCCCGCATCGGGGCCCCGAGGCCCTTGCTCACCTCGGCGAGGATCTTCGGATCGTCGAAGTTCGTCGTCGCGTGGACGATCGCGTTCGCCATGCGGGCCGGATCCTCGCTCTTGAAGATGCCCGAGCCGACGAACACGCCCTCCGCCCCGAGCTGCATGGCGAGCGCCGCGTCGGCCGGGGTGGCGATCCCCCCGGCGACGAAGTTCACGACGGGGAGCTTGCCGTCGCGGGCGACCTGTCGGACGACCTCGAGCGGCGCCTGGAGCTCCTTCGCGGCGACGAACAGCTCGTCTTCCCGCAGGTTCTGGAGCCGCCGGATGTCGGCGTTCACGGTCCGGATGTGGCGGACCGCCTCGACGATGTTGCCGGTCCCGGCCTCGCCCTTGGTCCGCATCATCGCCGCGCCCTCGCTGATCCGGCGGAGCGCCTCGCCGAGGTCGCGCGCCCCGCAGACGAACGGGACCTTGAAGGCGTGCTTGTCGATGTGGTTGCTCTCGTCGGCGGGGGTGAGGACCTCCGACTCGTCGATGTAGTCGACGCCGAGCGCCTCGAGGATCTGGGCCTCGACGAAGTGTCCGATCCGTGCCTTGGCCATGACCGGGATGGACACCGCGGCCATGATCGCCTCGATCATCGTCGGGTCGCTCATCCGGGCGACACCGCCGGCGGCGCGGATGTCCGCTGGCACGCGCTCGAGCGCCATGACGGCGACGGCGCCTGCCTCTTCCGCGATCTTCGCCTGGTCGGGCGTGACGACGTCCATGATGACGCCGCCCTTGAGCATCTGGGCGAGGCCCGTCTTCGTGGCCCAGGTGGACGTTTCGACGGTCATGCTGGGGTGTACTCCGGTCTCCCGCGCGCCCGCTGCCTGCCGTGCTGGCCCCGGGGTCCTCGCCCGTTCGAGTCGGTCGGGTCGCCGCGCGCGTACCGGATTATGGCACGGGCGTGCTCGAGGCCCGATGCGGGTCACGACGGGTCACGGATCGGCCGAAACGGCCAGCTTCACGCCGTGCGAGCGTAAGGTCGGTCGCGAGGTCCTCGAGGCGGCCCCGGCGAGCGACTACAGGGTCACGTTCTCGTGACCCACGCACGGGACGAGCGTGATCGCTTCGCTGCCGCGTCGATCCCCGCCCTCCCGATGGTCCCAACGTTCAGAGGCCGTGCATCTGGCCGAATGCGACGCCCATGCGACGCCCAGCGAACGACGCTCAGCGAACGAAGCGCGCGCGAGCATCCGGCTCGAGAAGGACCGGGCGGACTGCCGCGAACGACATCGCTGCGAGTCGGGTCGCGGCGAGCGACCCGACCTAGCGCCCGACGGTTCGCACCACGCCGGCGATGAGCTTCGTCGCTCGACGCGCGCCGGTGGGCGAGAGGCGGCTCATCGCGTCGAGGAGCGGCACCACGTCCGCGTCGGGGATCGTGACGAGGAGCCGGACCAGCCGCAGTGCGGTGTCGTCCGGGACGCGACCAATGAGTCGGAGCGCTCGCTCGAGCTCCCGTGGGTCGAGCTGCGGGATGATGCCGATCGCGCGGTCGAAGAGGCGAACGAAGTCCTGGAACGAAACGAGCCAGTCGCGGAGCGCGGCGAGTTCCGCATCGTCCGGTCGCGCCGCCGTGCCCGCGATCGCCTCAGCCGTGGCCTCTTCAAGTGCCGCGACCGCCGGGTCGCCCTCGCGAAGCTTCCGCTGTGCGACGACCGCCCCGAACCAGCGCCAGTGATCGCCGATGGCCGAATAGGCGACTCCGGCCGGCCCGCGCCGTCCGACCCGTCGTGGCTCCGGCACCCGCTCGATCAGCCCCCATGCCTCCGATTCGGCGAGGGCCATGCTCGCCGCTCGATGACTGAGCCCGAGGGCCTCACGCACCTCCCGCTCCGTGAGCGGCGCCTGGCGGGAGAGCAGGTAGCCGTGGACCCGGGCGATGGCCGGCGCGACACCCCACGCCGCGCCCATCTCGCCCCACGCATCGGCGAGCTCGCGGCGGATCCGCTCGGCGGGACTGAGCGACTCGGGCATCGTCTCCCCATCGGCAGCGCCGCACCGGACCGTGCGTCGCAGGCCGGGAAGATGCTACTCGACGCCGGTGGCGTACCGCGACGCCGATGGCGTGCCGCGACTCGTCACCGCCGCGGTCGATCCGGCCTCGTATCATCCGGCCATGCCCATCCTGCGCAGCCGGCTCGATCCGGGGAGCGATGATGTCCGAGCGAACGAGGCGGCGATGACGTCCCTCGTCGCGGATCTGCGCACGCGGCAGGGCGCGGTCGCCGCTCGGGGTGCCGGCGGCGACGACGCCGCGCTCGCTCGCCATCGGGATCGGGGCAAGCTCCTCGTCCGGGAGCGGATCGACCGTCTCATCGACCCCGGGAGCGCGTTCCTCGAACTCAGTCCCCTCGCCGCCGACGGCCTGTACGACGGAGAGGCGCCGGCCGCCGGGATCGTCACCGGCATCGCTCGGATCGAGGGCACCCTCTGCGTCGTCGTCGCCAACGACGCCACCGTGAAGGGCGGGACGTACTACCCGATCACGGTGAAGAAGCACCTCCGCGCCCAGGAGGTGGCGGCCGAGGATCGCCTGCCGTGCGTCTACCTCGTCGACAGCGGCGGCGCCTTCCTGCCGCTCCAGGCGGACGTCTTCCCGGACCGCGATCATTTCGGTCGGATCTTCCACAACCAGGCCCGGATGTCCGCCGCGGGCATCCCGCAGATCGCCCTCGTCATGGGGAGCAGCACGGCCGGCGGCGCCTACGTCCCGGCGATGTGCGATGAGACCGTCATCGTCGCGGGCACCGGGACGATCTTCCTCGGTGGGCCGCCGCTCGTGAAGGCCGCCACGGGTGAGGAGGTCACGGCGGAGGAGCTCGGTGGCGGCGACGTCCACGCCCGGCGATCCGGCGTCGCGGATCACCTCGCGGTGGACGACGAACACGCCCTCGCGATCGGCCGCTCGATCGTCGCGAGCCTCGCCCGCCGTCGGCCAGAGCCGCCGTGGGAGCGCCGTCCGCCAGAGCCGCCGGCAGTGACGAGCGGCCTGTTTGGGGCGATCCCCGCCGATCCGCGCCGCCCGATCGACGTCCGGGAGATCGTCGCCCGACTGCTCGACGGCAGCCGCTTCCACGAGTTCAAGGCGCTCTACGGCGAGACGCTCGTGTGCGGATTCGGACACCTCGAGGGCTATCCGGTCGGCATCATCGCGAACGACGGGATCCTGTTCAGCGAGTCGGCGCTCAAGGGCGCCCATTTCATCGAGCTCGCCGCCCAGCGGCGGATCCCGCTCGTGTTCCTCCAGAACATCAGCGGCTTCATGGTCGGGCGCGAGTACGAGGCGGGCGGCATCGCCAAGGACGGCGCGAAGATGGTCACCGCGGTCGCCTGCGCCGAAGTCCCGAAGTTCACGATCCTCATCGGCGGGAGCTTCGGGGCGGGCAACTACGCGATGGCCGGTCGCGCGTACGGCCCGCGATTCCTCTGGTCCTGGCCGAACGCCCGGATCTCCGTCATGGGCGGTCGCCAGGCGGCACGCGTCCTCGCGACCGTGCGCGAGTCCTCGCTGCCTGGCGGGCACTGGCCGACCGACGAGGAGCGCGACGCCTTCGAGGCCCCGATCCTCGCGACCTACGAGCGCGAAGGTTCGCCGTATTTCGCGACGGCGCGGCTCTGGGACGACGGGATCGTCGACCCGAACGACACGCGACAGGTCCTCGCGATGGGCATCGAGGCATCCCTCTGCGCACCGATCCCGGAGACGCGCTTCGGTGTCTTCCGGATGTGACGGTGGCTGGGGCGGCCGGCGGGCGCGGGGCGGCACGGCCGGGCGCGGCCGCTGCGGGGCGGGGGCGCGGGCGGGCGGGACCCACCATCCGGCCAGATTCCCGTGGAGCGAACCTTGGGCTCGACCGCCAGCGACCCGGCGCAAATTGATCGCCCCGTCCGAGCGTGACGACAGCCTGAAGGCGCTGTCGAGCCGCAGATTCGGCCGCAGCGGCGGCTCGGACCCGACCCAACGCTCCGGTGATGAGAATCTGGCCACGTGCTCGAACCGCGGGTGGCCGCGATCTGGCCACGTGCTCGAACCGCGGGTGGCCGCGATCTGGCCACGTGCTCGAACCGCGGGTGGCCGCGATCTGGCCACGTGCTCGAACCGCGGGTGGCCGCGATCTGGCCACGTGCTCGAACCGCGGGTGGCCGCGATCTGGCCACGTGCTCGAACCGCGGGTGGCCGCGATCTGGCCACGTGCTCGGGCGGCCACGTGTTCGGGCGGCCAGGTGCTCGAACCGCGGGTGGCCGCGATCTGGCCACGTGCTCGAGCCCCGGCCCTCGAGCCACCAGCGCACGAACCGGGATCCCATCCGTACACTTGCGGCTTCATGAGCCACCCCCACACGAGGGTCGAATCGCCATTCGCCGCGACCGTCACTGAAGGCCGCGTCATCCAGGTGAACATCTCGCCCGGCGGCGTCCCGAAGCGGGCCGTGTCGGAGGCGCGGGTCGGACCGCTCGGCCTCGTCGGCGACCGCCATCGGGCGGACACTGTCCACGGCGGGCCGCATCGCGCCGTCTGCCTGTTCGGCATCGAGGCGATCGAGCGGGTCGCCGGCGAGGGCAACCCCATCGAACCGGGCTCCGTCGGCGAGAACCTCACGACCGAGGGGATCGACTGGTCGCTCCTCCCGCCCGGCCTGCGGATCGCCGTCGGCGACGAGGTCCTGCTCGAGCTGAGCGCGCCGGCCAACCCGTGCGACACGATCGTCGACGCGTTCCACGACCGGCGGTCCGGTCGGATCAGCATCCTCCGCCACCCGGCCGACAGCCGGATGTACGCCCGCGTCCTCGTCGAGGGGACCGTCCGGACCGGCGACCGGATCGTCGTGCTCCCGCCGGCGGACGGCACGCTCGCCGGGACGCACCGCCTCCTCGACCTCCTCGATGCCGTCGAGCGGCACGCCTACCTCGCCCTCTGGGGAGCGCTCGCCGCGACCGGTCGGCCGGTCCACGTCCTCGACCAGGGCGAGCTCGCGGCGGCCGCCTGTCCGGCGATCGCGTCGTCGGCGTTCAATCGGGCGCTCGGCCATCGTCAGCTCCCGAATCTCGTGGACCGCCTGCTCGACGTCTACCGCCGCGCCGGAGCGCCCGGCTGGATCGTGGCTGCGCCGGACGCCGCTCCGTGGCCCGGTGCGGAGCCGGGCGCATCGGACGGCGGTTCGGCCATCCTCCACGCGACGCTCGATGGCCTCGATGGGGGCGGCCTCGATGGGGGCGGCCTCGACCGGTTCGCCGCCGACCGGGCCGCCGCCGACCAGCTAGCGACGGCCCAGGCGTTCGACCCGGGCATCGCCGTCCGCAAGCTCGGCCCCGACGAGACCGCATCGTGGGCGGACGCGATGGTGGCCGGATTCGGCCTGCTCGAGCCGGAAGCCGCCGCCTGGCGCGATCTCGCTCCGCATCTCGCCCGGGCGACCGGCGAGCACCTGTTCATCGCCGAGCGCGACGGTCGGGTCGTTGGTGCAGCCGCGCTGTTCGCGCGCCGGAAGGTCGGCCTGCTCGCCGCCGCCGCGGTCATCCCCGAGGCGCGCGGTCGGGGTGTCCATCGCGCGCTCATCGCGGCCCGGACGCGACTCGCGGCGCAGATCGGCTGTGACCGGCTCATGGCGACCGCGACATCCGGTGGGCCGTCCGAACGCAACCTCGTCCGGGCCGGCCTGCGGCCCGTCTGGGCTCGACACCTCTGGCGATTCGACCCCACCGCTCGACCGCACGCCTGACGGCGGACTCGAATCGAAGCCCGCGGGAAGCCTCGCCGGGCCGCCAGTCAGGCCGGGTGGGCGTCGAGCCAGGCGATGACGTGCTCCGCGTCGCGGTCGGACGGGAAGACCGGGTAGAGGACGTGCTCGATGCGGCCGTCGCGGATGATGAGCGTGTGGCGCCGGTGGAGCGTCAGCCCGCTCGTCTCGAAGGTCGGGAGGCCGAGCGCCCGGGTGAGCTCGAGCCGCTCATCGGAGAGGATCGGATACGGGAGATGGAGCCGCTTGACCGCCTCCCGCTGGTAGGCGGTGTCCTGCGTGGAGAGGCCGAAGACGCGGACGCCCCGCCCCACGATCTCCGCGTACCGGTCGCGATAGGCGCATGCCTGTGGGGTGCAGCCGCGGGCCCCTGGGATCGCATTCCAGGACTCCATCCCACCCGGCGGATCCTCGTTCGGACGACCGGTCCGCGGATAGGCGAAGACGACGGTCCGCGACACCGTGGGCTCGTCGAGCCGGACCACGGATCCGTCGGTCGCCGGCAGTCCGATCGGCGGCAGCGGCGTGCCCGGAAGGTGAGCGCACGCACCGTCGTCGACGGGGACGGGAAGTCCCTCCGGGAGGTTGAGCAGCTCGTCGGTCCGCATCGAGGCGATCGTACTCCGCTCCGCAGCGGCCCGGGTACGATGCGCCGGTGAGCGACCGACTGCGGATCGAGCGAAGCGGGCCGAACGAGACGGTCGCCCGGGTGACGTTCTCCCGGCCGGAGATCCACAACGCCTTCGACGCCGCCGTCATCGCCGAGCTTCGGACGGCCTTCGCCGGCTTCGCGCGCGAGAACCGCGAGAACGCCGCCGGTCTTCGCGTCGTCGTCCTCGCGGGCGAGGGACCGAGCTTCTGCGCCGGCGCGGACCTCGCGTGGATGCGGGCGGCCATGGCGCTCGATCGCGAGGCGAACGAGCAGGACGCGATGGCCATGGCCGAGATGTTCGACGCGATCGACACCTGCCCGGCGCCCGTCATCGCTCGCGTCCACGGGGCCGCACTCGGCGGCGGGATGGGCCTGTGTGCCGTCGCCGATCTCGTCATCGCCGAGAGCGGCACGCGCTTCGGGTTCACCGAAACGCGGCTCGGCATGCTCCCGGCGGTCATCGCTCCGTTCGTCATCGCGAAGATCGGCGAGAGCCATGCCCGGGCGCTCTTCCCGTCCGGTCGCCGGTTCGACGCCGTCCGGGCGATGCGCGTTGGGCTCGTCCACGAGATCGTGGAGGGGGAGGCTGCCCTCGACGCGTCGGTCGAGGCGGCGGTCGCCGACATCCTCGCCGCCGGGCCCACCGCGGCGCGCGCCGCGAAATCGATCGTCCGCGAGGTCCGCGGGTTGCCGCACGGATCGTCGAAATGGCACACCGCCCGGATCATCGCGAAGCAGCGCCAGACCGAGGAGGCGGCGGAGGGCTTCCGCGCGTTCGCGGAGAAGCGTCGCCCGGCCTGGGCACCGGAGGACTGACCGGCGATGCGGATCGCCGACTTCGAGCTCGAGCGGTATTTCGCCCGCTGGGAGTTCGCCGTTCGATACGTCCTCTGCGCATCGGACGTCGAGGGCTGGCGGATGGCGGACCTGCTCGCCCTCGCCGATCCCGAGGCCCGGGCGTTGTGGGAGGGCCTCCGGCTGGGCTACACGGAGTCGACCGGGCATCCGGCCCTGCGGGCGGAGATCGCGACCCTCTACGAGACCGTCCGCCCGGATGACGTGCTCGTGTTCGCCGGCGCCGAGGAGGCGATCTTCTGCCTCGCCAACGTCCTCCTCGGACCGGGCGATCACACCATCGTCGCCTGGCCGGGCTACCAGAGCCTGCACGAGGTCGCGCGGGCGGTGGGGGCGGATGTCACGCTCCACGAGCTCCGCGAGGACGACGGTTGGGCGCTCGGCGTGGATCGTCTCCTCGGTGCCATCCGGCCGGAGACCCGGGCCGTCATCGTGAACGCCCCGCACAACCCCACCGGTTCGCTGCCGACGCACGAGGAGTGGCGTGCCCTGAGCGCTACGTGTGTCGAGCGCGGGATCCACCTCGTCGCCGACGAGGTCTACCGGTTCCTCGAGTTCGACGAGGCGGACCGGCTCCCCGCGGGGGCGGATGCCGCGCCCGGCCTCGGGATCTCGATCGGTGTCATGTCGAAGTCGTTCGCCCTCGCCGGGCTGCGGATCGGCTGGCTCGCGAGCACGGACCGGGAGCTCCTCGCCCGTTGCGCCGCGTTCAAGGACTACACGACGATCTGCTCGTCGGCACCGGCGGAGATCCTCGCCCTCATCGCGCTTCGGGCGCGCGACGTCGTGCTGGCCCGATCGCGAGGGATCGTCGCTGCGCACCTGCCGCTCGTGGACGCATTCCTCGAGCGATGGGCCGCGGCGTTCTCCTGGGTCCGGCCGCGTGGCGGCTCGATCGGGTTCCCGCGGTTGCGAGCGGACGTCTCCATCGAGCGATTCGCGGCGGACCTCGTCGAAGCCGAGGGGGTCCTCCTCCTGCCGGGCTCGACCTTCGGTCATCGGGGCAACCACTTCCGGCTCGGTCTCGGCCGCGAGGACCTACCGGCGGCGCTGGCCGGCCTCGATCGGTTCGCCGAACGGACGCTCCGTGGAGGTTGAGTCGGACGCCTTCGTGGCTCGCACGCCGCCGAGTCGGCCCGCTCCGGCGCCCGTCCGGCGGCTCTTCATCGCGAACCGCGGCGAGATCGCCGCTCGGATCTCGCGGACGGCGAGCCGCCTCGGGATCGAGTGCGTCCTCCCGGACCAGGCCGGCGACGCGCCTCTCGACTTCCTCGACGGCGACGCGGTCGTGGCCGCTGCTCGCGGCGGCGGTGCGGATGCGCTCCACCCGGGCTATGGCTTCCTCGCCGAGTCGGCCGACTTCGCCGCGGCCGTTGAACGGGCGGGCATCCGCTGGGTGGGTCCGCCGCCCGCGGCGATCCGCGCGATGGGCGACAAGGCCGCCGCCCGGCAGCTCGCTGCGTCCCTCGAGATCCCGACCATTCCCGGCTACGACGGTCCGGACCAGACGGACCCGGCACTCACCGCGGCCGCCGAGCGCATCGGTGCGCCGATCATCGTCAAGCCGGCCGCAGGCGGCGGAGGGAAAGGGATGCGCGTCGTGCGCGACCTCGGCGCCGCGGACCTCGGCGCCGAGTTCAGCGCGGCTCGTCGCGCGGCGCTTGCCGCCTTCGGCGACGACCGACTCATCCTCGAACGCCTCGTCGGCGACGCCCGGCACGTGGAGGTCCAGGTCCTCTTCGACGCGGCCGGAGAGGGGGTCACGCTCGGCGAACGTGACTGCTCGCTCCAGCGTCGCCATCAGAAGATCCTCGAGGAGGCACCGGCACCGGGACTCCCGCGCGCCACCCGCCGGGCACTTGCGGAGGCCGCCATCCGCCTCGGCGCCGCCGCGGGCTACCGGAACATCGGGACGTGCGAGTTCCTCGTCGAGGAGCGGGGCGGCTGGTACTTCCTCGAGATGAACACCCGACTTCAGGTGGAGCATCCCGTCACCGAGGCGGTCACCGGCCGCGACCTCGTCGCGGACCAGCTCGCGATCGCCGCCGGCGCGACCCTCTCGGACCTCGCGCTCGATCGCCCGCGGCCGACGGGCGCCACGCGCGGTCACGCCATCGAAGTCCGCCTCTGCGCCGAGGATGCCGAGGCGGACTTCCTGCCGGCGAACGGGCGGGTGGAGGCCCTCCGCTGGCCGGCCGGCGACGGGATCCGGGTGGAGGCCGGGATCAAGCTCGGGACCGTCGTCGGGGTGCAGTTCGATCCCCTGCTGGCGAAGATCGTCGCCCACGGCACGGACCGGGCGGACGCGCTCGGCCGCCTCGAGGCCGCGCTCGACGGGACCGTGGTGCTCGGCCTCACGACGAACCTCCGATTCCTCCGCTGGCTCGTCCGCGAGCCGATCGTCCGTGACGCCGCGGCGCGCACGGACAGCCTGGAACGGATCTGGCCGCCGGCGGATCGGCCGGATCGGGCGGCGACCCCGGATGCGGCCTGGTCCGTCGCAGCCCGATGCCTCGCCTCGGCGCGCGCCGAGGCGCGCGCCGAGGCGCGCACCGGCGCGACCGACCCGTTCCGCCGAACCTGGCGACTCAACGCTCCCCCGACGCTGCGCGTTGAGGCCGAGGGCGAGGCTGACGGCAAGTGGCGAACGATCGTCCTCGAGACGCCGCGCGCGCGAGCGGGCGAAGTGGTCGAGCCGTCCGCCATCCGGGTCGAGGATGTCGTCCACGTCGACGTCGGCGGGCGAAGCGTCGCGTTCCGGCTCGCCCCGCCGCCGGACGCCGGCCGTGCGGTCGTCGCGCCCGGTGCACGGTTCGGGCCGTCGGGCGTCGCGAGCGTCATATCGCCCATGCCGGGCCGGGTCATCGCCCTCCGCGCCGAGGTCGGCGACGAGCTCGTGGCGGGGGATCCGATCGTCGTCCTCGAGGCGATGAAGATGGAGCACGTGGTCGTCGCCCCGGTCTCCGGCCGGCTCGTCGAGTGCTTCGTCGTCGTGGCGGATCAGGTGAGCCGCGGCGCGGCCCTCGCGACGATGGAGCCGTCGGCGCTACCCTGACGCGAAGCCAGCGGCGCACCGGGCCAGGACCGGTCGACGGCACCGTTGGCGATGCGACCGAGGACGGACGGAGGACGGACCGATGACGACTGAGCCGAAGACCCGCGAGACCCTGCTCGTCGAGCACCTGGCCGCCCGCCATCGCCGCGACGCTGCGCCGCTCGGGAGCGAGGCGTACGAGGCCGCCTGCGGCGAGATCGCGCGGATCGAAGTCGAGATCGCCCGGCTCGAGCGGTCGATGACGCCGCCGCGCGTCTGACGGACGCGGCCCGCAGCACGCCAGACCTCGCCGCACGACCACCGATGGACTCGTCCGCCGCGGACCGCCGCGTCCGGATCTACGAGGTCGGACCCCGCGATGGCCTCCAGAACGAGGCGACGCCGATCCCGACCGCGACGAAGGTCCGCTTCATCGAGCAGCTCGCCCGCGCGGGCCTCCGTGAGATCGAGGCGACAAGCTTCGTCTCGCCCCTGGCGATCCCCCAGCTCGCCGACGCCGAGGCGCTGATCGCGGCCCTGCCCCCGCTGCCCGGCTTTCGCCTTCCCGTCCTCATCCCCAACGAGCGCGGGATGGCGCGGGCAGAGGCCGCCGGCGCACGGGCCGTCGCCGTCTTCACTGCCGCGACAGACGCGTTCACAACGCGGAACATCGGGATGACGATCGCCGAGTCGATCGACGCGGCGCGACCCGTCCTTCGACGCGCGGCCGAGCTCGGATGGTGGCGTCGGGCCTACGTGTCCACCGCGTTCGGCTGTCCGTACAGCGGTCGCGTCGAGCCGGCCCGCGCCGTGGACGTCGCCACTCGCATGCTCGGGCTCGGCGTCGACGAGGTCTGCTTCGGCGACACCATCGGCATCGCCGTCCCCGACCAGGTCGCCGAGCTGAGCGGCCTCGCGGTCGCGGCCGGGATCCCGCTCGAACGGATCGCCCACCACTTCCACGACACGCGCGGAACGGCCCTCGCGAACGTGTCGGCCGGGCTGGCCGCCGGCGTCCGCTGCTTCGACGCGTCGACCGGGGGGACTGGCGGCTGCCCGTACGCGCCGGGTGCGGCGGGCAACCTCGCGACGGAGGACCTCGTGTACTTCCTCGACGCCTCCGGCTGGGAGCACGAGGCTTCCCTCGCCGGCGTGCTCGACGCCGCCCGTTTCATCGCCGACGCGCTCGGCCGGCCGCTCGCCTCGAAAGTCGGCCAGGCCGGGGGCTGGGATGCCGCGACCGGCGCGGCGACGTTCCGCGCCTGATCGCGTCCGCCGGCCGTGCGGGGCCGGGGTTCTTGCTATCCTCCCGCCACGATGAACGGCGCCGTGCTCGTGCTGAACCAGAATTACGAGCCCCTGAACGTGTGCAACCTGCCGCGCGCCTTCCGGCTCCTGTTCGGCGAGAAAGCAGAGGTCATCGAGTTCAATCATCAGGAGATCCGGACGCCCCGTCAGGCGTTCCGGGCTCCGTCCGTCATCCGCCTCCAGCACCAGGTGCGCCGCCCGCGGCCGCGCGTCCGGCTCACCCGCCGCGAGGTGTTCGTCCGCGATCGCCACACCTGCCAGTACTGCGGCCGGCAGGCGACCGACCTCACCCTCGACCACATCGTCCCCCGCCATCGAGGCGGTGGCCACACGTGGGAGAACCTCGTCGCGGCCTGCAAGGGCTGCAACCATCGGAAGGGCGGCAAGACGCTCGACGAGGCGCACCTGCGCCTGCAGCGACCGCCGTTCGAACCGCGCAGCGACGTGTACTCGGTCTTCGTCCCGTACCTCGAAGACGTCCGGAACGAGGCCTGGCGGGATTACCTCTTCCTCGGTCGGAACTGAGGGTCGCGGCGATGACGCCGGCCGTGAGACTCGCGCTCGAGCCGGGCATGGACCCCGGCATCGGGCACGCGATCGACGCGGCGATTCCGCCGCACGTCGCGGCGATCCTCGAGCAGCTCCACGCCACCGGCCACGCGGCGTATGTCGTCGGCGGGAGCATCCGCGACGTCCTCCTCGGACGGGTGCCGGCGGACTGGGACATCGCGACGGACGCCCGTCCCGAGCGCCTTGCGACGATCTTCGCCGGCGCGCGCTCGGACAACCCCTTCGGGACCGTGTTCGTTCCGACGGGCGGCGGGCCGGTCGAGATCACGACCTTCCGCACGGACCGCGACTACGCCGACTTCCGCCGGCCGACCAGCGTGGAGTTCGGCGACCGGATCGAGGACGATCTCGCCCGCCGCGACTTCACGGTCAACGCGATCGCCTGGGGCGGCGCACCCGGCGCCGCGCCGGCGCTCCTCGATCCGTACGACGGCCGGGGCGACATCGGGCTGCGGCGGCTTCGCGCGGTCGGCGCTGCGGACCTCCGATTCCGGGAGGATGCGCTGCGAACGCTGCGGGCGGTCCGGCTCGCCGCGGTGCTCGGATTCGCGGTGGAGCCGGCGACGCTCGCCGCCATGCGGGACGCCGCGCCGCTCACCGCCCACCTCTCCGGCGAGCGCGTCGCGACCGAGATCGAGCGACTGCTCGCCGCGGCCAGGCCGTCGATCGGCCTGCGGCTGGCCTTCGAGACGGGCCTCCTCCCGTTCGTCGCTCCGCTCCTGGCGGCGGAGCGCGGCGTCGCCCAGAACAAGTTCCCGAACGAGGACCTCTGGGATCACACTCTGCGGACCGTCGACGCGGCAGCGACCGCGGATCGGTCGCCGATCGTACGGCTGGCCGCCCTCCTTCACGACGTCGGCAAGCCGGCGACCGCCGCGGACGGGCACTTCCACGGCCACGATGTTGTCGGGGCGGAGCAGGCCGCCGACCTCCTCCGGCGCTGGCATCGGCCGCGCGAGACGGTCGAACGGATCGCCCATCTCATCCGCCACCACATGTTCGCCTATGAGACCGCCTGGAGCGACGCCGCCGTCCGGCGCTTCATCGGGAAGGTGGGCCGGGGCGAGCTCGACGATCTGTTCGCGCTCCGGGCGGCCGACAACGTGGGGAGCGGTCGGCCGGCGGAGGCCGACGGCCTTGGCGAGCTCCGGCAGCGGGTCGCGCGGGAGCTCGCGGCGGACGTCGCGCTCGACCGGTCCGGCCTCGCCATCGACGGAGCCGATCTCGTGCGCGAGCTCGGCCTCGCTCCCGGGCCGGAGATCGGCCGGATCCTCGATCGGCTCGTCGCGCGGGTCATCGCCGACCCTGCGGTCAACGACCGCGATCGACTGCTCGGCATCGCGCGGGCGGTGCCCAGGCGATGATCGAGATCCTCCTCCAGGCCGAGCGGACGCTGTCCATGGGGCGCCTCGACGAGGCGGAGCGCCTGTACCGACTCGTCGCCGACGCGGATCCGCACGACGCGATCGCCCTCGTCGGCCTCGCCCGAGTCGCCGCCGAGCGGGCGGACGACGCCCGAGCGCTGGGCTACGCGCGACAGGCACTCGCGCTCGATTCCCAGAACCCTGCGGCGGCCAGGCTCGTCGAGCGCCTGACGGATCTTGCCGCCGAGCGGGCGCCGACCATCCCGCCCGCTGCGGGCAACGGCCCGGCCCCGGCCGCCGTCCCGGCCCCGGTCACCGCCCCGATCACCGCCCCGATCTCGGCCACCCTCCCGGCCTCGGCCCCGGATGCCGCCCCGGCCTCGGCGCGCAGCCGAGGATTCCTCGCCCGATTTCGCAGGAAGCCCTGATGCGCGTCCTCGTCACCGGTGGAGCGGGCTACGTGGGCTCGGTGAGTGTCGAGGCGCTCGTCGCCGCCGGTCACTCGGTGGTCGTCCTCGACGACTGCTCGACGGGACACGCCGGCGCGATTCCCCCGGGCATCGTCCACCTCCGCCAGGATTACACGGATGAGGCCGCGATGACGGCCGCGCTCCGCGAGCACGACATCGACACGATCCTCCACTGCGCGGCTCGCTCCCTCGTCGGCGAATCGATGCGCGATCCGGCCCGCTACTACCGCCAGAACGTCGCCGGCGGCATCGCCCTCCTCGACGCGGCTCGGGCCGCGAACGTCCGCCGCTTCGTCTTCAGCTCGACCGCAGCCGTCTACGGCATCCCGCTGACGACGCCGATCGACGAGGACGCACCGCTCCGGCCGATCAACCCGTACGGTGAGACGAAGCGCACGTTCGAAGGCGCGCTCGACTGGTACAGCCGCGCGTACGGCCTCCGAGCCGTCAGCCTCCGCTACTTCAACGTCGCTGGGGCGACCGAGGCGAACGGCGAGGACCACGACCCCGAGACGCACCTCATCCCGGCGATCCTCCGGGCGGCGGAAACATCCGGCGAGTTGACGATGTACGGGGATGACTACCCGACGCCGGACGGGACGCCCATCCGCGACTACATCGATGTCCGGGATCTCGCCGCTGCGCACCTCCTCGCGCTCGAGGCGACCGCCGACGCGCCGAGCGCGGCCGTGACGCCCGGCCTCCTGGCCTGCAACCTCGGTGTCGGTGACGGCTTCAGTGTCCGCCAGGTGATCGCCGCGACGGAGCGGGTCGTCGGCCGATCCATCCCGGTCAGGGTCGGCCCGCGGCGGGAGGGTGATCCGCCGGTCCTCGTCGCACGAGCGGATCGAGCGCGGGACACCCTCGGCTGGCGACCGCGTCACGACTCGCTCGAGGAGATGATCGGCTCCGCGTGGGCCTGGCGCCGCCGACACCCGGACGGCTACGGCGATCGAACGGGTGGTCGGTGATGGCGACCGTGCACGGCGACGACGTGATCCGAGGCGACGACGCGATCCGAAGCGACGACGCGATCCGCGGCGACTTCACTGATCGTGGCGAGTTCGCCGGGCGGGTCGCCCTTGTCACGGGTGCCGGGAGCGCCGGCGGCATCGGATTCGCCGCCGCGCGACTCCTCGCACGACGCGGAGCGACCGTGGCGATCGCCGCGACGACGGCCCGCATCCACGATCGGGTCGCGGAGCTCCGGGCCACCGGCTGCAGCGCATCCGGGCATGTCGGCAACCTCATCTCGGCGGGCGTCGCCGAGCGGGTCGTCGTCGAGGCGGTCGCCGCCCACGGCAGGCTCGACATCCTCGTCAACAACGCGGGGATGATCGCCGTCGGCGAGGACGAGGTGTCACGCGACTTCCTCGAACTCACCCACGAGGAGTGGGACCGTGGCATTGCCCAGAACCTCCGCATTCCGTTCGCGGTGACCCGGGCCGCGCTCCCGTCCATCGTCGCCGCAGGCGGCGGTCGCGTCGTCTTCGTCTCGTCCGTCACCGGCCCGCTCGTCAGCAATCCGGCCTCGACCGTGTACAGCGCGGCGAAGGCCGGCATCATGGGGCTGGTCCGCGGGCTCGCCATCGAGATGGGGCCGCAGGGCGTGACGGTGAACGCCGTCCTCCCCGGCTGGATCGCGTCCGGTTCGCAGCTCCCCGAAGAGGCGGTCGGCGGCGAGCACACCCCGCTCGGCCGGTCCGGGACCCCGGACGAGGTCGCCTCGGCCATCGTGTTCCTCGCCTCCACGGGGGCGAGCTACATCACCGGCCAGGGCATCGTCGTGGACGGCGGGAACACGATCCAGGAGTTCAAGGGGCCGAAGGCGGCGTGGTACTGATGCCCGGCGGCACGACACGACCCGGCGGACCGGCGACGGACAGACCGAGGCCGTCGGCGGAGAGACCGGGACCGGGACCGTCGGCCGACGGATCGACGCCCGGCCGGGTCGTCATCGTCACCGGCGGCGCGTCCGGGATCGGGCTCGCGACCGCGGAGCGATTCGCCGCGGACGAAGCCGCCGTCGCGCTCGTCGACCGCGACGCGGC
The DNA here is from genome assembly GCA_015478725.1 of Chloroflexota bacterium. NCBI lineage: Bacteria > Bacillati > Chloroflexota > Chloroflexota bacterium. Next base: position 62,570 of record JADMIG010000004.1, read on the forward strand.
CGGTCTGGACGTCGCCGTGGCCACGATCTCCGCCGCCGGAGGCACGGCGCTCGGGATCGTGGCGGACGTTCGGGTCGTGGCGGACTGCGAGCGGTCCGTCGCCGCAGCCGTCGACCGGTTCGGGCGGCTCGACGCCCTCGTCAACTCCGCTGGCGTCTGGGTCGAGGGACCGTCGGACACGATGACCGAGGACGATTGGGATCGCGTCGTCGACGTGAACCTCAAGGGCACATTCTTCATGTGCCGGCATGCGATCCCGGCGCTCGAGCGGACCGGCGGCTGTATCGTCAATGTCTCATCGGACGCCGGACTGTGGGGCAACAGGGAGGCCGCGATCTACTGCGCATCCAAGGGCGGCGTGACGGTCCTCACGAAGGCGCTCGCAGTCGAGCTCGCGCCCCGTGGCATCCGGGCGAACGCGGTCTGCCCGGGCGACGTCGACTCCCCGATGATCCGGTATCAGGCCGATACGTTCGGCGGGGGCGATCCGGACGCCTATCTCGCCGGCCTCCTCACCGCATATCCGCAGCGACCGGCGCGCTTCATCCGCCCGTCGGAGGTCGCCGAGCTCATCCACTACCTCGCTTCGCCGGCGGCGGCACCGATCACCGGCGCGGCGCTCTCGATCGACTTCGGGCTCACGGCGGGCTACTGATGACGCTCCGCACCGCCGACCTCGACGTCCGTGCCTGGCGGCCGCAATCCTTCGGACGGTCGCACGTCCGGAAGGTGGCAGACCCCCTGATCGAGCCCGTCTGGAGCGGCGACCGCGTGCTGCTCGTGGCCGGAGCGATCGTCCGGAGGCTCGACGTTCTCGCCGGCGGGGCCCACGCGGTCTTCTTCGACGACGAGGGCGAGGAGCTCGAGGGAGCGGCGCTCGACGCCGTCGCCGCCAACCTGCGCGATGCCCTTCGCGCCGAGTCGGTGATCCTCGACGGGTACCTGAGCCGGCAGCCGAACGCACCTCGCGACGCGACACCCGGCCTGGGACTGACGATCCCGACGACGACGCAGGTCATGGGCCAGATGCTCTTCGGCCGGCGGAGCGCCCGCGCCGCGCGAGCCCCGATCCCGGCCGCCGCCACTCCGGTGGACCCGGACGTTCCGCTCGCGTTCGTCGCCGTCGATCTCCTCGCCATCGACGATGACGCCCTGCTCGGCATCCCGCTGCTCGAACGAAAGCGCATCCTCGACACGGCGTTCGACGAGACGAGCCTGCTCCGCCGAAGTCCGTACGTTCGCCCGCCGGTGGACAGCTGGCTTGTCGCCTGGAGGGCGCTCGGTTTCCGCGAGCTCGCCTACAAGGCGGCGAACAGCCGCTATACACCGGGCGCCCCGAACGAGGCCTGGGCGCGGATCGCCATCCCGCTCGACTGAGGACCGAGGGCCGAGGGCGGGAGCGGGGCCGACCGCGGGCGGGAGCGGGGCCGACCGCGGGCGGGAGCGGGGCCGATCGCGGGCGGGCAGCCGGTCGACCACGGGCGGGAGCAAGGTCGACCGCGGATCCTGCCATCCGCTCTCCAGGAGGGCACTCGTCGGCGGAACGCTGCCATATGAGCCGTCGCTCGATCAACTGTCACGATCGATGGCGGTCCCCACGCTCGGAGGACCTGATGGCACGCCACCGATCGCGGACCAGTGCGCGCCTGACGCACATCTGACAGGAACGGCGGTCAGCGGCAGGAATGGCGGTCAGCGGCGCCCCCGCAGTACGCGGGCCGCCTCCGTGGCCGCACTGCGTCCGCACCTCGCCACAGCGCCACGGCCGCACCGCGGCCGCACCTGCCCACACGCGCCCACGGCACGCTGCGGCCACGCGAGTGGTACGGTGACGGCGATGCCCGCGTCCGTCCTCCCGCCGGCCGTTCGCGACGAGATCGCCCGGATCGGCCGTGCCGACATCATGGTCGGCATCCCGAGCTTCAAGAACGCGGCGACGATCGGTTACGTCGTGCGGGCGGCCCAGGCCGGGCTCGTCCAGTACTTCCCGGACCTCCACCCGATCCTCGTCAACGCGGACGCCGGCTCGCCCGACGGGACGGCCCGGGTCGTCGTCGAGACGGAACCGCCGGACTACATCGAGGAGATCCTCCTCGTCCAGCCGAGGAATCGGCTCGCCCGGATGAGTCTCACCTACCCGGAGATCGACGGCGTCGGCGGCAAGGGCGCGGCGCTCCGGACGATCTTCGAGATCGCGGCCGCGCTGCAGGTCAGCGCCCTCGTCGTCGTGGACAGCGACCTCCGCTCGATCCTGCCGGAGTGGGTCGAGCTGCTCGCCGGCCCGATCCTCAAGGGTGGCTACGACTTCGTCGCCCCGCTCTACGCTCGCTACAAGTACGACGGCACGATCACGAACACCGTCACCTACCCGCTCACCCGGGCTCTCTATGGGCACCGCATCCGTCAGCCGATCGGTGGCGACTTCGGGGTGAGCGGCGACCTCGTCCGGCACTACCTCGCCGCGGACGGCTGGACGAGCGACGTGAGCCGCTTCGGCATCGACATCTGGATGACGACGACGGCTCTCACCGGCGGCTTCGCCGTGTGCCAGGCTCGCCTCGGGGCGAAGGTCCACGACCCGAAGGATCCGGGCGCCGATCTTGGACCGATGTTCCGCCAGGTCGTCGGCACGATCCTTCGACTCGCTCGCGCGCATGCCGACGCCTGGCTTCCGATCCGCGGCTCCCATCCGATCCCCGCCTACGGCTTCGAGCGGCTCGCCGATCCGCCGCCGCTCGAGGTGAACACCCTGCGCCTCCTGTCCGAGTTCCACGCCGGTGCCCTCACGATGGCCGACTCGTGGGCCGCCATGCTCGCGACGATGAATCTCGAGGCCGTCCTCACGCTCGCCAACGAGGCGGGCGAGCTCGCCGCGGCCACCCAGAACCGCCTCGGCATCGGTGGCGGCGGTGAGGGGACCGGCTCGGCCGCCGAGGGGACCTCCACGCTCGAGCTCGCCGAGGCGCTCGCTGCGTTCCATTTCCCGGACGACCTCTGGGCCCGCATCGTCTACGACCTCGTGGTCGCCGCCAGACCGGCCGACGCGCCGATCGAGCGGTTCGTCGCGTCGCTCGTCCCGATCTACTTCGGGCGGGTCGGCAGCTTCATCATCGAGAACCGCCAGCAGACGGCCGAGCAGGCGGAGGAGCGGGTCGAACACCAGGCCCGCGAGTTCGAGCTGCTCAAGCCGTACCTCGTGGATCGCTGGAGTGGAGCGGACGCAGCCGCCGAGGGCACATGACGACCAGATCGCCGCTTCCGGTCCGCATCCTCATCCCGGTCGCGAATCCCGCGACGGCGGAGGAGCTCATCCGGCTCGGAGCCGGACTCCTCGAGCCGCGCGGCGGCGAGCTGACGGCGCTCGGCATCGTCGAGGTACCCGAGGGGATGCCCCTCTCGGAGGGCGCCACCCGGGCTCGCCACGCCCGCCGGCTCCTCCAGCGCGTCCTCGACTTCGCGCCGTCCGGCACGCCCATCCACCCGATCGTGCGGATCGGACGGCACGCCGCCGAGGGGATCGTGGAAGCGGCCGCCGAACAGGAGGCGGATCTCCTCATCTTCGGCTGGGGCGGCAAGGCGTCCGCCGGACGCGAGTCGCGCGCCACCCGCGCGGCCGCGATCGCCCGCGACGCGAGCGGCCAGAACGACGCGGCGGGCCCGAGCCCCGCGGCCGGCTCGCACAGCGGGTCGAACAGCCGCGACGCCCGCGGGACAGTCATCTCGCCGACGATCGACGAGGTCGTTCGTGAATCGCCGTGCGACATCGCGGTCGTCAAGCAGCGCGGCGCCGCCGAGATCCGACGAATCCTCGTGCCGGTCCGCGGCGGCCCCCACGCGGAGCTCGCCCTCCGCTTCGCCGACGCCCTCGCCCGCGGCCACGATGCCGAGGTCATCGCCCTCCACCTCGTCCCGCCCGGCATCACCCTCGCCGTCCGGGCCCAGGCGGAACGCGCCCTCACGGCGTTCGTCAGGCAGCACGTGTCCGGCCGCGTCGACGCCCGGCTCCGGGAGGCGGTCAACGTCCGGAACGCCATCCTCCGCGAGGCCGAGAGCGTGGACCTCGTGGTCATGGGCGCGTCGGCCGTCCCCGGCGCCGAGGGGGATGGCACGGCTCATCTCTTCGGCGCCCTCCCGGAGGCGATCGCCGCGCGCGCCCGGCCCACCGTCATCGTGGTCAAGACGCGCGAGCCCATCTCGCACGGGACGTTCGAGCAGCTCGCCGGTCGAGCCGAGTCGCTCGCGGCGGCGGATCGCGCCGCCGAGGAGGCCCGAGCCGTGCCCGCCCGCGTCGAGCGCTGGTTCGGCGAGTCGAACTTCCATCACGCCGAGTTCAGCGACCTGCGGCGGCTCGTGGCGCTCAAGGAGAAGCTCGGCGTGACGGTCAGCCTCGTCCTGCCGACGCTCGACGAGGAGGAGACGATCGGGCCGATCGTCCGCCGGGCGATCCGCGAGATGATGGGCCGCGTCCCGCTCCTCGACGAGCTCCTCGTCATCGACTCCGCGTCGACGGACCGGACCCGCGAGATCGCCGAGGCGGAGGGGGCGCGGGTCGTCCAGCATCCCGACGTCCTCGCCCGCTACGGCAGCTTTCGCGGCAAGGGCGAGGCCCTCTGGAAGTCGCTGTACGAGACGTCCGGCGACATCGTCGTCTGGGCGGACACGGATGTCCGCAACTGGCATCCGCGGATGGTGTACGGAACGCTCGGCCCGCTCCTCCACGAGTCTCGCCTGCAGTACGTGAAGGGCTACTACCAGCGCCCGATCGTCGAGGGCGGACAGCTCAAGGAGGGTGGTGGCGGACGGGTCACCGAGCTCGTCGCCCGACCGCTCATCAACCTCTTCTTCCCCGAGCTCTCCGGGCTCATCCAGCCGCTCGCCGGTGAATACGCCGGGCGGCGCTCGCTCCTCGAGACGATCCCGTTCTTCACCGGCTATGCCGTGGAGATCGGCCATCTCATCGACGTCGCCGAGCGCGTCGGCCTCGAGGGCCTCGGCCAGGTGGATCTCGAGCGGCGGATCCATCGGAACCAGGAGCTCGAGGGTCTGTCGCGGATGTCGTTCGTCATCCTCCAGGCGGTCATGAAGCGGCTCGAGGAACGGCGGAAGGCACGACTCTTCGCCGAGCTCGGGTCCACGATGAAGCTCCCTCGTTCGGGTCGCGGACGGCTCGGACTGGAGATCATCGAGCTCGCCGACCAGGAGCGCCCGCCGATGATCCGGATCCCCGAGTATCTCGAGCGACGACAGGCGGCTGGCGCAGCCGCACCGCTCGTCTCGACGCTGCGGTGACGACGGCGACGATCACCGGCGACCGCACCGTCCTCATCGCGCCGGACTCGTTCAAGGGGACCCTCACCTCCGTCGAGGTCGCGACGGCGCTCGCGACCGGATGGCGGAGCGTCCGACCGGACGATCGCGTCCTGCTCTCACCGCTCGCGGACGGCGGCGAGGGCACGCTCGAGGCGATCGCCGCGACGGGGGCATGGGCGTGGCGGGAAACCACGGCGCCGGACCCGCTCGGCCGCCCGGTGCGGGCTCGGTGGCTCACCACTGCCGACCGTGACGGCGGTCGCGCCGTCATCGAGCTGGCGGAGGCCTCCGGGCTCTCGCGGGTCGCAGCCGGCGAGCGCGACCCGTTCGTCGCGACCACCGCGGGGACCGGGCTTGTGCTGCGCGCCGTGCTCGACGCGGGGATCCGCGACATCGTCCTCGGCATCGGCGGCAGCGCCACCACGGACGGTGGGGCCGGGATCCTCCGCGCTCTCGGAGCGAGGGTGTCGCCGAACCTCGATTCGGTCGATCTCGCGGACCTCGATCCGCGGCTCGCCGGGGTCCGTCTGCGGATCGCCTGCGACGTGACCAATCCGCTCCTCGGCGAGCGGGGCGCGGCCGCGACGTACGGGCCCCAGAAGGGAGCCTCGCCGGCGGACGTCCGGGCGCTCGACGCGCGGCTCGCCGGATTCGCCGACGCGCTCGAACGTGCGACGGGCCGTCGCGAGCGCGACACCCCCGGGGCCGGCGCCGCCGGGGGGACGGGCTTCGGCATGCTCTGCCTGCGGGATCGATTCGCCTCGCTCGAGCTCGTTCCCGGTGTCGATCTCGTCATGGAGGCGACGGACTTCGCCGCCCGGCTCGCCAGCGCCGACATCGTCATCACCGGCGAGGGTCGGATCGACGCGCAGACGGCGTTCGGCAAGACCGCCTTCGGTGTCGCTCGCCGAGCGCGGCAGGCCGGCATCCGCTGCATCGCCGTCGGCGGCGGCGTGGAGGCCGCGGGGGTCGAGGCCCTCGAGCCACTCGGCGTCTCGGTCGTCGCGGTCCACGATGGGCCGATCGCGCTCGAGGAGGCGATCGCGCTCGCGGCAGCACCCCTCATCGCCTGCGGCGAGCGGCTCGCCCGCCTCGAGCGGACACCGCGGACTATTGACTACCCGATCGGACTAAGTCACCATCGCGACGTGACGACCACCGTCAACGTCCACGAGGCCAAGACCCACCTCTCGCGGCTTCTTGCGGCCGTCGAGCGGGGTGAACGAGTCGTCATCGCCCGCGCCGGCAAACCGGTTGCGACGCTCGAGCCGATCGAGGGTACGTTGGGACGCCGCGTGCCAGGCAACGATCGGATCGTGATTCACCCGGACTTCGACGATCCGCTGCCAGAGCTGGACCCCGACTACATGCACCCGGACGATCCTCTTCGAGACTGGCACGCGTGAGAGTTCTCCTCGATACACACGTGCTCCTGTGGTGGGCCTCGGGCGGTGGAGCGAGCCTTTCCACCACCGCTCGCGAGCTCATCGCGGACCCGTCAACGGAGGCACTCGTAAGCGCCGCTTCAGCCTACGAGATCGCGATCAAGTCGGGCGCAGGCCGGCTCGACCTCCCCGACGATTCCACGTCCTATGTCGAAGACCTGGTGCGTCGGCATCGCTTTGGTCCGATCGCGATCGATCTCCGGCATGCCCTGCAAGCCGGAGCGCTCCCCCGGATCCACCGCGACCCGTTCGATCGGATCCTCGTCGCCCAGGCGCAGATCGAGCGTGTGCCGATCGTCACGGCTGACCCGGTGATCTCGCGCTACGACGTCGAAACGATCTGGTGAGCCACCCGCGCGCCGATCCTCGCGCTGGCGCCGCGAAACGAACCGCGCCGCGGCGACGTCCCATGGACCCGGCGAAGGCGTGGGCACGGAGTCTCGCCCGGCGTCGGCCCGGCCTCGTCCCGTACGTCCTCGAGGCGCTCACCACGTTCCACGGTCTCCCGACCTGGCAGCGGCGCCTCGATCCGACGAGCGAGCTCGTCCTCACGATCCTCACCCAGAACAGCGCCGACATCAACGCCGAGCGAGCCTACGAACGGCTCCGCGAGGCGTACCCGACGGGCGGAGCTGCCGTCGCGACGGAGCTCGGCGGCGGCTGGGGCGGCACGGGCCTGCGGCCGGGCGTCACTCCCGACTGGCCGGCGGTCGAAGCCGCGCCGCTCCCCGAGTTGGTCGACGTCATCCGGCCTGGCGGCCTCGCGCCGCAGAAGGCGCCCCGGATCCAGGCCGCCCTCCGCCGGATCCGCGAGGAGCGCGGCGACCATGCCCTCGAGTTCCTCGGCGAGATGACGCCGCTCGACGCCCGCGCCTGGCTCACCGCGATCGACGGAGTCGGCCCGAAGACCGCCTCGATCGTCCTCCTCTTCGGCTTCGGGATGCCGCTCATGCCCGTCGACCGGCACGTCGAGCGGGTCTCGAAGCGGATCGGCCTCATCCCACCGAAGGCGACCGCGGACCAGGCGCACGAGCTCTACCTCGCCCTCCTCGGACCGGCCGAGCCATATGCGGCGCACGTCCTCCTCATCCGGCACGGTAGGCTCGTCTGCCACGCTCGCAATCCCGAGTGCGGTCGCTGCCCGGTCGCACCCCGCTGCCGCCATGTCGATCGACGGGCACCATGAACGGCCGCCGCTCACGATCTGCGCCCCTGCACCGCCGACCTGCCCTCGTCGTTCCCCCCACCGCCGTGCCCACCAGGCGTTCGACCCTCCGCCTCCGCCGCCGCGCCCGCCGCGCCGTCCGTCGCCCGCCATGTCCGCCGTCGCGCCACGTCCGAACCGCGGCCGCGAGCCGCTCCTATACTCCGAGCCATGCTGAGCCCGGGAGCGTCCGGTGCGCGCGGGGCGGTCCAACCGCCGCGGATCCTCATCGTCGACGACGATGCCAATCTTCGCGCCCTTCTTGCCGAGCAGCTCCGCGACGACGGCTTCGACGTCGCCACCGCCCGTGACGGCGCGGAGGCACTCAAGCGGCTCGAGTCGGGCTGGCCGGACCTTCTCGTGGTCGACATGATGATGCCGCGGATGGACGGCCTCTCCCTCGCCCGCGAGGTCAAGGGCCGCGCGGACCTGCCGATCATCGTGCTCTCGGCGATCGACGCCGGCGACAGCAAGGCGGACCTCCTCGACGAGGTCGCCGAGGACTATGTCACGAAGCCGTACCACTATCCGGAGCTTCGGGCGCGGATCAACCGTGTCCTCCGGCGCCTCGGCGATCGGGTGCCGCGCGGCCGGCTCGTCCTCGGTCCCGACCTCGCCCTCGAGCTTCACCGGCGCGAGGCGGTCGTCCGCGGGACGACGGTCGCGCTCACGCCGACCGAATCCCGGCTCCTCTATGCGCTCGCCGCGAATCTGGGTCGGACGGTCGCGACGGAGACACTCCTCGCCCGCGGCTGGGCCGAGACCGAGGATGCCGACCCTTCGTATGTCTGGGTGACGATGCGCAGGCTCCGCCAGAAGATCGAGGCCGATGCGAACCGGCCGCGGCACCTCATCACCGTGCGCGGTGTGGGCTATCGGCTCATGACCGGCGACGACGCGGAGACGGACGCCCGATGAGCCGGCCAGGGTCGAAGGCCGGATGATCCCCGGCGACACCCCCACGGATCGCATCGACACCCTCGGGGATCGGCTCGACGCCCTCGACGATCGCATCGACGCCCTCGACACCCTGGAGGATCGGTCCGAGCGGATCGGCTCGCGGCTCGCGCTCCGGACCCGGCTGACCATCGCCCTCATCGGTGCCTCGGTCCTCCCGCTGGCGATCTTCGGCCTGTTCCTCGTGGTGGCTTCGCGGTTGCCGGACCCGGTCTCGACGATCCCGCGCCTCCTCCTCCTCGCCGTCGTGTTCGCGGCGCTCATCGCCGTCCTCGCCTCGTACCTCCTCGCGACCGGTCTCACCGCCCCCCTCCGGGCGATCGCATCCGCCGTGGACCGGGTCAAGTCCGGCGATCTCTCGACTCGCATCGTCGTCGAGGGCGACGACGAGCTCGCCCGCCTCGCGGAGAGCCACAACCTCCTCACCGCAGCGCTCGAGCGGCGGAACCGTGAGCTCGGGCGGATCCTCGCCGGCATCGTCCACGGCTCGCCCAGGGCGGGCGTCGACTGGCTCGTCGGTTCGGCCTCCAACGATGCCCGGGAGGCCTTCGGCCTCATCGACGCGGAGATCCACCTCGTCGATCCGGCGACCGTGCCGGTCGAGGAGCGCGTGCCCGCCGATCCGCTGCCGGTCCGCGCGGAGCTTCGAGCGGGCGACGAGAAGCTCGGTGTCCTCGTCGGCCACCTGCCGGCGACGCGGACCTGGGAACGGGCCGACCAGGATCTCCTCGAGGTGTTCGCCGCCGAGGTGGGCGCCTCCCTGCGGAACGCCGAGCTGTTCGCCCGCGTCGAAGCCCAGAACGTCCAGCTCCTCGAGCTCGATGCGGCGAAGGACGACTTCCTCCGGGGCGTGAGTCACAACCTCCAGACACCGCTCACGAGCATCCGGGCCTACGCCGATCAGCTCGCCGCCAAGAACCCGGATCGGCGCCTGGAGATCATCGGCGAGCAGGCCGATCGACTCTCGCGGATGGTCCGCCAGCTCCTCACCGTGACCCGCCTCGACTCCGGAGCACTGCGGCCGCAGGTGGAGGTGGTGGCGCTCGGGTCCCGAGTCCGGCGGGCCTGGGAGGCGCTCGCCGCGGACGACGTGCCGTTCACCATCGACGATCGAAGTGATGGATGGCTCGCGGTGACGGACGTCGATCAGCTCGACCAGGTCCTCTGGGCGCTCCTCGACAACGCCGTGAAGTATGGCGCGCGGGGACCGGTTCAGGTCGAGCTCGACCTGGAGCCCGCCGCGGGCGACGCACCGCTCGACCCGGGCTCGCCAGGGGCGCGCCCGGGCATCGGAGTGGTCGAGGGTCGGCTCCGCCTGACGATCGCCGACCACGGGCCGGGCGTGGCGGAGGCGGACCGCCGGCGCCTGTTCGCCCGCTTCGTGCGCGGCAACTCCCAGCAGGCGGAGGACGGCAGCGGCCTCGGCCTCTACGTCTCCCGCGAACTGTGTCGCGCCATGGCGGGCGACCTCGTTCTCGAGCCTGCGGTCCCCGGCCGCGGCGCGGCGTTCAGCATCTGGCTCCCCGCTGAATCGGGCCACGAGGGATAGGGCCCTCGCATCGTCTCCGTTCGCGAGGCGACGTCAGCGATACGCCTCCGGCCGGCGGTTCGCGAGGACGGGGATCTGTCGGCGGACCGACGCGACGCGATCCGTGTCGAGCTGCGCGGTGACGATGCCGACGCGGTCCGGTGCCTGGGCGACGATCGTGCCCCACGGGTCCACGACCATCGTCCGGCCGTAGGCGGGCGCTCCCGGCGGACCGTTGATCTGCGCAGGCGCGAGAACGTACGCGCCGTTCTCGATCGCACGAGCCCGGAGGAGGACCTCCCAATGGTCGCGGCCGGTCCGCTCGGTGAAGTTCGCCGGGACAGTGAAGACCTCGGCGCCGGCCAGTGCGAGCGTCCGGTAGAGCTCCGGGAAGCGAACGTCATAACAGATCGTGAGACCGAGTCTCACACCGTCGACGTCGGCAGTCACCACCCGGTCGCCGGGGCTCACCCGGGAAGACTCGGTGTCGACGGGCCCCGCCTCCACCGCGACATCGAACAGGTGGACCTTGCGATACGTCGCGGCGATCGAACCGTCCGGCGCGATGAGGACGCTCGTGTTGTACGGGCGATCCGGATCCGCACTCGTCTCGGCGAGCGATCCGACGAGGATCCAGCAGCCTCGACTCCGCGCGACCTCGGTGAATGGCGCAGTGAACGGGCCTGGGACCGGACGGGCCGAAGCGCGAAAGCCCGCATCCGGGCCGCGGAACTGGAGGTACTCCGGCAGCGCGACGAGCTGCGCGCCGCCGGCTGCGGCTTCGTTCGTGAGCGCGGCGGCGGTCGCGACGTTCGTGTCGGCCTCGGCGCCGGCATCGAGCTGGACCAGGGCGACGCGAAGGCGGGTCATGCGCGGAGGATGCCACATCGCGTCGGCCGGTCATCGCGGGGGGCGAAGGGCCGTCGCGTCGGCCGGTCATCGCGGGGGCGAAAGGGCGTCGTCGCCATCGACTTCGGGGCATAGGGGTCGATGTGTGCCCCCGGCAGACCTTCAGCGGATGCCGGTGTCGTAGCGCACGTCAAGCGCCGACGCAGCCCCGGCCGCGGCGACGGAGAACGCGAGTGGACGAGGCGTGATCATGAGCCCGGCCACGGGCTGCGGCACGAGGAGATAGTCGCCCGGCGCGAGCGAGAGGCTGAACGCTCCACCCGCGTCGCTCGTGACCCTGGCGATCTCAGTGCCGGACGGCGTCGTCACTACGAGGACCGCACCGGCGACCGGCCGATCCGCACACCCCGAGTCGCCGACGCGTTGCACCGGACACGTCGGTCCGGCGAGGACCGTCCCCGGGACCGTGCGGCCACCGGCGATCGATCCGCCCGCCCCGGGGCCTACGGTGCACGCGCCGACGACCAGGGCGAGTGCGACGGCTATGAAGGCGACTACCGCGGCACGCGATCGAAGGTCCACCCCGATCTGGCGACGACTCAGTTCCCGCATCGTGGCGCCGAGACGTCGAGCGACGGTCACTGGTTCCCGTTCGGTGAGGTGAACGCCGTCACAGGGCAAGATGCAGGCGCAGCGCTTCGTCGATGTCGATCATGATCGCGTTGGGAACGGCACCCAGCCGGTCACCCACCCGCTCGACGGCGATCGATCTGACCTGCTCCGCCTGCGCCTTGGAGTCGTCGGCGAGCCCTGTCTCCGCGGCTGGAAGCAGAACCTGGAACGGGTAGACCCGTTCGCCATTCGACGTCACGGGAACAACGGTGATGACGCCGCGACCCAGCCGTTCGGCCGTCGCGTTGGCTGCGTCGTTGCTGACGATGACCGCCGGCCGCCGCTTGTTCGCCTCGGAGCCGCGGGCGGGATCGAGGTCCACGGAATGGATGGAGCCGCGGCGCATCATGACCCAAGTCCGTCGCCGGTGGTCGTCTCCCAGAGGCTGGCCCCGCCCTCAACTGCCCACTCCTCCCACGCCCCTTCGTAGGAGCCGCTCAGTTCTGCCGTGCGAAGGAGGCGCACGGCTCGATGGACGGCGGCCGATCGAGATTCAAGCCCCTGTTCCTTCGCGTATTCGTCGAGGAAGTGGACGTCCTCGCCGGGCAGGCTCACACTGACCTTCATACGACGATACTACCCGAGGTAGGACTCGGGTAGCAATGGGCGTGGCCCACCGCTGACGCCGTCTTCGCAGAGCGACCGTGTACTGGGCCGGCAATGCGAACCCACCACCGGGCGCCGCCTCAGTACACCTGGTCGTGAGAGCCAAGGTTGACGAGGAACGCGTCGTCGCCGGCCCAGCGGAACAGGACGCGGAGGTCGTCGTCAACGCTGAACGCCCAGTAGGCGTCGAGGTCGCCCTTCAGCTTGTGCGTTCGAAGAAGCGGATCCTTCGGGTCGGCTGCCAAACGGCGGAGTGCGGCACGCAGCATCGACGCCTGCGGTTCTCGGAGCTTCCTGGCCGTTCGAAGGAAGCGACTGGAGGCCGTGAGCCGCAAGTCAGCTCCGTAGCTCGTTGAGCAGCTGCTCGACGTCGTCGAAACGTGACGCCTCGCCGGCCTGATGCTCAGCCTCTGCCTCGCGGACCTCGGCCAGGAAGATCGTCCGGCGAAGCGCGCTCAATTCGGCTTGATCACGTTCATATCGCTCGGGGTTCACGATGTACGCCGCTTTCCGCGAGCGCTGCAGGACGACCGTCGGCTCCTCGGTCGACTGGACGTCGTCGATGACGTCGGCCACCCGCTTCCGCAGATCGCTGATCGGAATGCTCTTCATGACACGGACAAGTGTACGGTCCGATGTACTCCTGTCAATGCGATCATCGTCTGTTCGGCTGCGGGCCAGCGCGCAAACCGTTGCTGCCGGACCTCATCGCCTATACTCGCGCCCGCGCCGACATAGCTCAGCGGTAGAGCAGCTGTTTCGTAAACAGCAGGTCCTCGGTTCAAATCCGAGTGTCGGCTCCACCCTTTCACGCGCGAATTGCCCCACGGCTTGGTCGAGCTCGCAACGCGTCGGAATCGGCTTGAGTTATGCGGATCGCCTTTGCGAGGATCCCGTCGGTTGACTTGAGGTCTCAGGTCAACCGCGGTGGCGCGTCGGTGGGCGCGAGAAAGGCGAGCTGATAGTCGACGGGTGGAATGACGATCCGAAGGCCGCCGACGTCGGCCGACCCGTTCAAGCGCACCAGGTCCGTCTGGTCGTACGTGTACAGGGTCTCGGATCCCGTCACGAGGGCCGTCGCGAGGATCATGGCGTCCGGTGTCTTCAGCCACCGGACATGCCGGCGCAGGTCACGAGCTCGCGCGGCGACGACCGGATCAACGGAGACGAGCGTGATGAACGGGTTGTCCATGTAATCGACGAGGACGCTCTCCTGCTCGTCCGTCAGCAGCGGATCGCCTGCCGCCGGGCCCTTCACCGTCTCGGTGATCGTGACCGTAGAGACGAACACCTTGATCTCGCCGCGCTCGGCCTGCTCGAGCAACCGAAGGACGTGTTCGGCGCGGTCCACCTCCTTAGCCAGGAGCGCGATCCACGGGCTCGTGTCGATGGTGACCACGGGCTTGTCAGGCATCGCGAATCCGACGCACCCAGACCTCAGACGGCACCCCGCCCGTGAGATTGGGGGCAAGGCCGAGCAGCGCCGCGGCACGCGGACGCTGGCGGTCGTGCCGGAGCACCTGGATGGACCGCACCTGAACCCGCTCCGGGCGGCCCAGTCGGTCGAACGTTACGAGCCCGTGGACGCGCACCCGCTCTTGCACGCCAGCCTTCACGTCGTCCCACATGGAGGCGGGGAAGTCGCACCGGACGCGGTGACCGTACAGCGTGTCCCAGATCGCGAAGCTCGGCTGCTTCTTGTCGTGGCCGAACACGTCCTCAAGCGGCCCCTCGACGGTGCTCATGGCGGTCTGGGTCCCGATCTCGACGGGGGCCGTCGTCAACGCCTCGTCCTCGTCAGACAGCTGCACTGCGCTCGTGAGGACGACCGACTGCTCCTCAGCGTCGATGGACACTCGGCTGATGCCGTCGTGCAGCACGCGGACGATGGCTCTGTAGTCAGACCAGGCGGTGTCGGAGATCCCCTCGGGCCGCTCGCCCTGATCGCGGACCGTTGTCATACCTGTGGCGAACTGACTGACCACGTACGCACTGCGATCGTAGAGCGGGTTGATTGGGGCCGCCTCGAGCCCGACCTGCGCGCTGCCAACTTCGAGGTTCCGGATCACCCACCGCATGGTCGGCTGGCCGGTAGTCGCCGCGTCAAGCTCAGCGAGGATACTCGCGAAGTGGCCGACCATCTCCGCGAAGGCATCGAACGGTACGGGCTCGCGAGGGTCCTGCGTTTCGACCTTGAACGTGAACTTGGTTGGCATCGGCGGACTCCCATGCCGAGGTTCGCGCGGGCTCGTGTCACCTTAGGCGACACGTACGCGAGAGTACACGCCGCCGGTCGACACGTGGATCCGACGGCGGCACCCCGTCCCAATTGCCGAGGACGCGGGCGCCGCGCGCGCCGGCCGGGTGATGTCGGGCCGTACAATCCGATCCAGGTTGTCACCTGAGGGGGCGTGGGCGTGGAGGCACGTGGCTGCGCGCTCGTGGCACCGCCAAGCCGGGAGTTCCAACAGTGGCGCCGGAGAACGATCCGTTCGCGACCCTTCGCGCGCCACGCGCTGCGATCCCGTGGGATCGGCCGGCTCAGTCACCGCGAGACGCCACGACGGAGCGGGTCTGGATCGGCGCCGATCCCCACGGGCTGGGCTTCGAGGTAGCCGTCGCGTCATGGTCGGGCGCCAACCCGCCGACTCAGGAGGCGATGCGAACCCTCCACGCCGCCCGGCTCCGCAACCGGGCGATCCCGCTGACCGTCGTGGCGCGACGTGTCGGTGGACATGCCTGGCTCTTTGGGCCACTGGCGAACGCGCCTGTACTTGGTCCGCTGCCGGCAAGGCACGCTGCCCGGATCGTTCAGGCGGCACTCGACGAACCCACAGCGGGGGCCGCGCGCGCCCGGATCATCCAGGCTCGCGACGCCCTCGAGACGGCCGACATCCCGGGGTTCGACTCCCAGGGCCTGTTCGCGATCCGCGAGCTGACATGGGGCGTCCCGCGACGGCCTGACTGGGGGGCCGCCTCGGCGCGGAGCCGCGCGCTCATGGCGACGAGCCCGCGCGGTGCGGCGCTGGTGCAGGGACTCGGGTTCGACAGCCGCACGATCCCCGGCAACGCGCTGCTGCTGAGCGTCCACGGGGAACCGCCGCGCGCGGTCGCGATCCTTCTCCGGGACGACGAGTCGTTCGACGCCGAGAGTGCGCGATTCGCGAAGTCGCCCATCTACCATGGCCTCGAGATCGCCCGCCAGAACAACGTTCGCTGGCTCGTCGTCGCTCGGGGGCCGCAGCTCCGGCTCTACCCGACGGCGCCCGACATCGGCGTCGGTCGGCGCGGGGCGACGCAGACGTACTTCGGCCTCGACCTCGCCCTCCTCGACGACCAGCACGCCGGGTATCTCGAGCTCGCGTTTGGCGCCGCGGCCCTGGCACCCGGCGGGTCAGTCGACCAACTCCTCGATGCCAGCCGCGACTACGCGGTGTCGCTCGGCGAGCGCCTCCGCGAACGGATCTACGACAGGGTAGTCGACTCCTTGTCGACCGCGATCGCCCGCGCGCTCGCGACCGACGCTCGTCTTGACGACCAGCGGCTCGCCCTCGCCTACCGCCTCACCCTGCGGATCCTCTTCCGGCTCCTCTTCCAGGCGTACGCCGAGGACACCCGGCTCCTCCCTCTCCATCGCAACGAGCGATACACGCGGGCCTCGCTCAAGGAGCTGGCCCGCGACCTCGCCGCCCATCCCGACCGGCCAAACGACCCGCGCAGCACCTCGCTCTGGGACGGCCTCGCCCAGGTCTGGCGCGTCATCGACACCGGCGACGAAGCATGGGGTGTCCCGGCCTACAACGGCGGCCTCTTCGGCGCCGATCCCGAGCTCCATCCCGACGGCGCCGCGGTCGCGCGACTTGTCCTCCACAATGACGCCGTCGGCCCGGCGCTGGCCGGCCTACTCGTCGACGTGGCGGTGGATGGTGACCGCGGCCCCGTCGACTTCCGCTCCCTCGATGTCCGTGACTTCGGCACGATCTACGAGGGGCTCCTCGAGTCGGGTCTCTCGCTCGCAACCGAAGACCTCGCAATCGACGCATCGGGCGCATGGCGACCGGCGAGGGCAGGCGAGCGGATCGACGCGGCCACAGGCGCACCGTATTTCCACACGAAGTCGGGCGACCGCAAAGCGACCGGCTCGTACTTCACGAAGCCCTTCGCGGTCGAGCACTTGCTCGGGCGCGCGCTCGATCCGGCGCTCGACGCTCACCTGGAGAAGGTCGCCGTGCTCGTCGGGCGGGGCGATCAGGTCGGCGCGGCACGACTCTTCTTCGACTTCCGCGTCGCCGATCTCGCGATGGGCAGCGGCCACTTCCTCGTGGGCGCGATCGGGCACATCGAGGGGAAGTTCGGTGCGTTCCTCGAGCGCAACGCGATCCCGGGGGTGGAACGGGAGCTCCTCGAACTTCGCGACGCCGCTCTCGCCGCCCTTCGGCGGGTTGGCGTCGAGGAGCCGGAGATCGACCGCTCCGCGCTGCTTGGCCGGCAGATCGCCCGCCGCTGTGTTTATGGCCTCGACATCAACGACATCGCCGTCGAACTGGCGCGCCTCGCGATCTGGGTCCGGACGTTCGTGCCGGGCCTGCCGATGTCGAGCCTCGACCACCAGCTCGTCTGCGGCAACTCGCTCACCGGCATCGGCACTATCGAGGAGGCGATCGAGGCGCTCGATCCCGATGCCCGGACGGGCGCGATGACCTTCTCCGGGGCCGCGATCCGGGCTGCCCTTGACCAGGCGCGGGTCGTGCTGGAGGATGCCGCCGCGCTCAAGGAGTCGACGAGCGACGAGGCGCGCGCCGCCCAGGAGGCGTCACGCCGCGCGCTCGAGGCGGCCGAGCCGGCGCGCCTGCTCTTCGATGCGGCGGTCGCCGTGCGACTCGGGGTGCTGCCGGCCCCGGCCGACTTCGATGCCGAGGGGATCGCCCGGAGTGCTGCCGCCGCCCGGGTACGGGACTCGCTGCGCGACCTCGACCCGGTCCACTTTCCGGTGCGGTTCCCGGAGGTGTTCTTGCGGGAACCGAGCGGCTTCGATGTGCTCGTTGGCAATCCTCCCTGGGAGAAGGTGAAGGTCGAGGCCGACAAGTGGTGGGGTGCGCGCATTCCTGGCCTGTTCCATCTTCCGGTCGGCGCCCGCGATGCTGCTATCGAACGGGCCAAGGGCGACCGGTCCGACCTTGCCCAGCAGTTCGCGGCCGAGATCTCGCAGAACGACGGTCTGCGTGACGCGTTGAGACTCGGCCCATATCCGGGCCTTGGTACCGGCGACATCGACCTCTATCAGGCATTTGCCTGGCGCAACTGGCACCTCGTGTGCTCCGGTGGTCGAATCGGAATGGTCGCCCCACGGAGTCTCGTTGCAGAGGCCGGTGCTGCCGACTGGCGCGAGCTTGTCTTCGACGACGGCGAGTTCGACGAAGTGACACTCCTCCTGAACACAGCGCGCTGGGCGTTTGACATGGAAGCGCGCTACAGCATCGCTCTCGTATCCCTTCGGAGACTGGGACAGGCGGGCGGCCAGGTCACCCTTCGGGGACCCTTCGCGTCGCGCGCTGAGTTTGAAGCTGGCGCACATCGGGCTCCTGCGCGGTTCCCAGCAGCTGAGTTCAGAACGTGGGGAACGGGGGCCTCTTTTCCGATCCTTTCCACCGCGGAAGACGGCGGGGTGTACGTTCAGATGCGGTCTCATCCACGGCTCGATGCGGACATCGGCGACTGGCGCGTTCGCGCCTACGCCGAGTTCCATGCGACCGCGGACAAGCCGCTATTCCACTTGGATACTGTCCCGTCGGGATGGTGGCCGCTCTATAAAGGCGAGTCGTTCGACCTGTGGAATCCCGACACGGGCCGGTACTACGGCGGGGTCGATCCGGAGGTCGTGTTGCCCGTGCTGCTCGAGAAGCGCCGACGAGCCGGCAGGCTGGCCGCCTCTCCCTTCTCAGAGTTCCCGCCTGCCGTCATCGACGACGACTCAACACTCCCCATCCGCGGGGCGCGGATCGCGGTTCGCCTGGTCGCGCGATCGACCGACACGCGTACCGTCCGCGCGGCCCTCGTGCCGCCGCGCGTCGCGCTGACTCATGGCGCCCCATATCTGCTCTTTCCACGTGGCAACCCGGAGGCCGTTGCGTATCTCCTGGCCGTTCTCAGCTCGATCCCGCTGGACTGGATGGCCCGTCGCGCCGTTGAGATGAACCTCACCTATCACGTCATGTACGGGTTCGCGATCCCGCGACCAGCGCCAGGTGACTCCCTCCGCCAGCGAGCGGTGGTCATCGCCGGTCGCCTCGCCGCGATCGACGCCCGCTTCTCAATCTGGGCCGCTGCCGTTGGCGTGCCGGTCGGATCGGTGGGCGACACCGACCGCCCGGATCTCATCGCCGAGCTCGACGCCGTCACCTCGCACCTCTACGGTCTCTCGCGCGAGCAGGTCGAACACGTATTCGCAACGTTCCACCGCGGCTGGGACTACGCTCCCCGCCTGGCTCGCGTCCTCGCCCACTATGACCGCTGGGCGGCAGCTGGCCGATGATCAACCGCCCGTTTCCTCCGGTCTTCGCGACGAACCGTCTCGATCGGGGCGAGAGCGTCGCGGACGAGATCAACCGGCTCTTGCGCGGCCTGCGCGAACAGCTCGCGGTCGCGCCGACGGTCGCGATCGCGACCGCCTACCTCAACGCTCAGGGCTTCGAGCTGCTCGCGGACGAGCTTGAGCGGGCGCCTCGCGTCCGGCTGATGATCGGGGCCGAGCCACAGCAACCGGAAGAGCGCCTCTTCGCCCGGCGCCCGACCGACGAGGAGCTGCTCGAGAAGGCGATCGCAGACCACGAGGCGGGCCTGCGTGACGAACGCGACCTCGCCGGGTTCACCGTCGCGCGGGATGCCGCCGAGCGTCGCATCGTCGCCTGGCTGCGCATGACCGACGCGACGGGCACGCCGCGGGTCGAGGTCCGGCGCTACACAAAGGGCTTCCTCCACGGCAAGGCCTACATCCCCGAGAACGACCTCGCGGGCATCCTGGCTGGCTCGTCGAACCTGACCTACGCCGGGCTGCGCCTCAACAAAGAGCTCAATCTCGGCTACGAGACCGGCACCCACAAGCGCCTCGTCCGCGACTGGTTCGAGGAGCTCTGGGCGGATGCCGAGCCCTACGACCTCGCGGCGATGTACGAGGCCCGGTTCCTGCTCCACGACCCGTGGGTCGTGTTCCTCCGGATGCTTGTCACGATGTACGGGTACCCCGGCGACGACGATGCGGGATACGAGCCCGTCCTGCGGCTGACCGGTTTCCAGCGCGATGGAGTCGCCCGCATCCGGCGCATCGTCGACAAGTGGGGCGGGGTCCTTGTCGCCGACGAGGTCGGGCTCGGCAAGACGTTCCTCGCCGGCGAGCTCATCGCGGAGGCAACGAAGCGCGATCGCCAGCGTGCGCTCGTCATCGTCCCGGCTGCCCTCAAGGAGTCCACCTGGAAGCCATTTCTGGACACATGGGACCTGACCTCGGCCCGCGTCCGGGTGATGAGCTACGACGAACTGCGCCTCGCGAGCGGCGACGACCTCGAACGGCTCGACGAGTACGCGCTGGTCGTGATCGACGAGGCGCACAACCTGCGAAACCCCGCCACCGCCAGGGCAGACGTGGTCCGCAAGCTTCTCTCGGGCGCATATCCCAAGCAGCTCGTCCTCATGACCGCGACCCCGGTCAACAACTCGCTCCTGGACCTGCACACGCTCGTCGGTTACTTCGTCAAGAACGACGCGGCGTTCGCGAGCCGCGGGATCCCGAGCCTGTTCCGGTACATCCGGGAGGCGCAGGCCCAGGACCCGGAGACGCTTTCGCCGGCGCACCTGTTCGCACTTCTCGACGAGGTTGCCGTCCGGCGAACTCGGGGCTTCGTCAAGCGCCACTACGCGGGCTCGACGATCCGCAACCCGGCCGGCCGCGACGTCCCGATCGAGTTCCCGACCCCGCGCGTCGAGCGCATCGACTATGAGCTCGACGCCGCCGGCCACGAGCTCCTCGACGCGGTGATCACCGCCCTCGAGCCCACCGACACCGACGCGGAGAAGTGGCGGCCCGGACAGGCGCCGATGCCCGGCCGCCTCACGATGGCCCGCTACATGCCGAGCCGCTACGCGATCACGGATAAGGTCGAGGCCGTTCAGGTGGTGAATGCGGGCTTCCTCCGGTCCGCGTTGCTAAAGCGGCTCGAGTCGAGACCACGTGCCTTGGCGAACACGCTGGGCGTCCTCATAGACAACCACCTGGACTTCTTGAGCGGGCTCGCGAACGGCAAGGTCCTGCGCGGGAAGGCGCTGACGGCATGGGGCGAAGCCGAAGACGACACCTCGATCGAGGAAGTGCTCGCCGCCCTCGAGGAAGACGGCGCTGAATCCATCAGCGAGCTGAGCGATTACCACGCAGCAGAGCTTCGCGCGGACGTCGAGGCGGACTTGCTCCTCATCCGCGAACTCAAGGCGATCGCCGAGCGTGTCGCGACCGGGCGCGACCCGAAGGCCGACAAGCTGCTGGCCAAGCTCTCGGAGATCGCCGAGGCGGCAAGCCGTCCGTCCCGCGACGGAGACCTGTCGGAGGCCGACCGCCGGAAGGTCATCGTGTTCTCCGCGTTCGCGGATACGATCGAGGACCTCCACCGCCGCGTGAAGGACACCGTTGAGCGCGCTCCTGCGGGGTCACCGCTCGCGGCGTACAAGGACCGGATCCCGGAGCCGGTCCGCGGCCGGAAGCAGGGCATCGACCAGACGTCCCGGGCACGCATCCTCGCGGGCTTCGCTCCCGCGACGGCGGGGCCGCTCACGGCCGCGGGCGTTCCAACCGCGATCGACCGCTACGACATCCTGCTCACCACGGACGTCCTGTCGGAGGGCGTGAACCTCCAGCAGGCCGGGCGCATCCTCAACTACGACCTGCCCTGGAATCCGATGCGGCTGGTGCAGCGACACGGCCGGATCGACCGGATCGGCAGCCGTCATCGCGAGGTCCACCTCGGGTGCTTCTTCCCGGCGACCAACCTCGACGAGCTGCTCGGGCTCGAGGAGACGATCCAGCGGAAGATCGCCTACGCCGCCGTCTCGATCGGCATCGGTGACGTCATTCCGGGCCAGCGCGCGAAGCGGATCGAGGTCGTCCTGGCCGACAACCGCGAGCAGATCGAGAAACTCCGCGAAGAGCGACCCGAGCTGTTCGAGTCCGGAGGCGATTCCGCCGCGTTGTCCGGGGAGGAGTACCGGCGGCGGCTGGCGATCGCGCTCGAGGACGGGCTTATCCGCAGCAGGGTCGAGGACCTGCCGATGGCCTCCGGCACCGGCTTCCGGTCGACGCTGGCAACGGAGCACGGCTGGGTGTTCGCCACCGAGGTGGGTCCCGATCGAGAGGCGCGGTTTGCGTTCGTGGCGGCAACGGCGTTCTGGGGCGTCCGGCGTGACAGCGCCGGCGCCGCTGAGGTCGACGAGAGCCCGCTGCGATGCCTCAGTGACGCCGATCCGGGCGACCGATCGACCTACGCCGAACTTCCGGCACCCGCGTATGACGGAGTGTTCGATGCCTGGCCGGAGGCGCGCGCGGCCATCTGGCGCTCGTGGATGCGCCTGACCGATCCCGCGAACCTCCAGCCCGACGTCCGCGGCGTTCTGCGGCGCGCGGCCGACCTCGTTCGAGACGGCACGTCGGGCCTCAGCATGAACGAGCGAACCCGTGTCGCCGTCGCCCTGGCCCAGCGGTGGCCGCTCCGCATCTCGAGAGAGGTCGGGTGGATCCTCGAGGACGAGCACGCCCCGATCGCCTCGCGCATCGAGACTCTCCGGGCGCTCGTCGACGCCGAGGGTCTCCAGGCGCCTCCGCCGCCCACGCCGCTCCCGCTCATCACCGAGGACGACATCCGGCTGGCAGCATGGATGGCGATCATCCCGGCCCGAGATAGCCGGAGATGAGGACACGCGTAAGATTAGGAGCAGGACATGAACGACACCGAGCACGGTAAGAGCGGCGAGCAGCATCCGACCGAGATCCCGATCACGATCGACAAGAAGCCGTACAAGGCTCCTAAGCGGCTGATGACTTCTAGGTGGTCGGCGAGCATGGCCAACCTCTCGCGGGTCTCGGGGTACGGGTAGCCGAAGGAGACGTACTCGTCGCGCTTCCATCCGGCGCCGATTCCAAGATCAATCCGACCCCCGCTGATCACGTCCATCGTGCTGATCATCTTGGCCGTGAGGGCCGGATTTCGATACGCCGTGCAGGTCACGATCTGGCCCAGCCGGACGCGCGTGGTGACCGAAGTGAGTGCACCGAGGGACGAGAAGCACTCGAAGGTGATCTCGTTGGTCGGCTCTGGCACGGTTGTGAAGTGATCGAACATCCAGATCGATTCGAAGCCGAGTTGCTCGGCCTGTTTGGCGACCTCGACCGTTTGTTGCCATGCCGAGGCGGGTGGCCAGCCGTCGTATTTGCCGGTCCAGCCCTGCGGCACGATGACCCCAAAAAGTCAGTGCGGTTCACCCTTGCTTGGAAGGCGCGCGCGCGTGGGCGAGCGGTTGCGGTGGTATGAGACACCGGAAGAGGTCGGCCACCAGGACTAGGTTCCTGGCGCGAGACCGGCAAGCCTTGGTGCGTTGTTGGCGTGCCAGCCCGACTCACCGGGCGGAGAAGTCTGGGCTGACCGGCGAACCGACGTGCCCGCGCTACTCCTTGATCGAGCCGGTGAGCGCTCCTCGCACGACGTAGCGCTGAGCCGCGACGAAGACCAGCGCCAGGGGCAGCACCATGAGGAGCCCGATGAGCGCCCCCTCGGGTCGCTTCAGGAGGGTGTCCGTCCCAGAGTTGTTCGGGGCAACCATCGGCGTCCCCACCACCAGCGCCTGCAGGCCGACCGCGAGCGTGTAGGACTTGTCGTCGCTCAGCATCACGTAGGGCAGGAAGTAGTTGTTCCAGTTCGCGACGAAGCTGAGGAACGTCAGCAGGCCGATCAGCGTGCCCGAGAGCGGCAGGCACACGTACCGGAAGAGCTGCCATTCAGAAGCGCCGTCCGTTCGCCCGGCCGCCAGCAGATCCTTGGGCAGCGCCGTCGCGTAGAACACGTACGCGAGGTAGACGCCGAACGGGAAGAAGGCCTCGGGCAGGATCACCGACCACGGGCTGCCCACGAGCCCGACGACGTTCAGCTCGAGGAAGAGCGGCAGCACGAGGGCGGAAGTCGGGACGATTAGGGTGATCAGGGTGAGCCAGAGGATCGGGCGCCGTCCGCGGAACCTGGCCGTGGCGAGCGCGTAGCCGGCCGGGATCGCGATCACCTGGCCGAGCACCACAGACGCGACCGTGTACCACACGGAGTTCCCGACCCAGGTGAGGATCTGACCGTGATTGTAGCTCAGTAGGTTCCCCAGGGCGCGCCCGTAGTTGTCGAACACGCCGAACGCCAGCGGCGGCAGGTTTGTGATCTCGTTGTTGAGCTTGCTGGGCGCAAGGGTGAGCCAGACGAGCGGTACGCCGAAGAACAGGGCACAGATGACGAGGAGGCCGACCCGGATCAACCCTGCGACCGACGGGGCTCGGCGTGCGCGGGTGTTGGACGTGCTGCGAACTGCCTGGCTCATGCGATGGACCTCTGCCTCGTGAGGCGCGACGTGGAGAAGCCTCGGCGCCGACCGTCAGGCCGTGTGGCAGGTCGTGGGACGATCGTGACCACGGCTATTCGTCGGTCGCGTCGGTGCGGAAGAAGCTGGTCGTCTTGATCACCAGGATCGCGGCCACCAGGCCGATCGCCAGCATCACCAGGGAGATCGCGGCCGCGCCCCCAAAATCGCCGAGCTCGAACGCGAATGCGTAGCTGAGCTGGTTCGGCGACCAGTACTTGCCGATCGCAGCTCCTGGTGCGCGCGCGAGGAGCTGCGGCTCCACGAACAGCTGGACGTTGCCCGCGAAGGTGAGGATGAACATGTAGATGATGTACGGGCGGACGAGCGGCAGCTTGATGGACCACCCCATCCGTATGGGACCGCAGCCGTCCATGGTCGCGGCCTCGGTGATCTCGCTCGAGATGCCGTTGAACGCACCGTAGAAGATCGCGATCCATCCCCCGGCCCCGGCGAAGAAGAACATGACCGAGAAGACGAACGGGAGGCGATCGCCGCTCGCGATCTGCCCCATCGACCGAAGGCCGAGCGCCTGCAGCAGGGGGGCGAACGGGCTGATGTTCGGGTCGAACATGAAGATGGCGAGCAGGGCGAGGATCGGCCCTGCGACGGCGCCCGGGATGAAGTAGAGGGTGCGCATACCAGCCCCGAGACGATCGTGTCGCGCGTGCACCAGCAGCGAGATCGCCATCACGCCGACGACCCCGAGGGGCACTGAGATCGCCAGGAACTGGCCGATGCGCCAGAACGAGGGCAGGAACCTGAAGTCCGTATAGGCCCGGACGTAGTTGTCCAGCCCTGCCGCGAAGAGCTGCGGCGTCCCGGATCTGAACGAGGCGAAGCTGATCACGAGGGCATACAGCGCCGGACCGATGCCGAACACGACGAGCGTCAGCACGTAGGGCAGCGCAAACAGATGTGCGGGGTGAAGGGCACGCCGGATGCGTTCTTTCATCGCCACCTCGGTGCGATCGGGCGACGGGACCTGCTGGCCCTGTCGCCCGATCGCGCTACGGATCGACTACGGAGTGGTCACAACGTCGTAGCCCTGCGCCTTGGCCCCCTGGACAAGCGCGTCCTGGAAGGCAGGTAGCGACGACTCGATGGTCCCCCCATTGTTCAGGGCCGCGATGACGGTCGACGAGAAGATACTCGCCGTGTCGTAGGTGACGATCCCGAACTTCGGGTCCTCGTACGTGGCGGACTGGATGAGCACCGGGCCCGGGTCGTTGGCGTACAACGGGTTTGCGGCGATCTTCTTGACCCAGAGGGCCGCAGCAGGCTTGTAGGCCGGATACGTCGGGGAGACGTCGACCTGGTAGGCGTTCGAAGTGGCCATCCAGATAGCCAGCTCCGTGGCCAACTTCGGGTTCTTGGTGTGGCGGGAAACGGCCCAGGCCGCTCCGCCCTGGCCCCCGAAGTACGGCTGTGAGTCGGCCGCCCACTTCGGCGGCAGGGCGACGCCGAGCTGACCGGTCGCCGACGTGTAGTACGTGCCGTCCTTCTTGCCGCTGAAGACGAACTCGCCAAACCAGCTCGGTGCCGTGAGTACGAGCAGCTTGTTGTCGTTCGCCGCCTTGATGAAGGCTGGGTCGAACGTGCCGACCTTCGTTACCACGCCGAGCGCGATCATCTTGTCGACCCACTGCGCCGCCCGGACGCACTCGGGAGCGAGGACGTTGATGTAGACCTTGTTGACGCCCAGCAGCTGGCCCGTGGCGCAGCGGCTCGTCCAGAAGTACATGTCCAGGCTGAGCGCATCGCCGAACGTCCCGATGAGGTAACCGGGATGCTCCTTCGCGACCCGCTCGCCGAGGGCCGCGAGGTCCTCCCACGTGGTGGGCACGGAGTAGCCGAACTGGTCCATGAGCGGCTTGTTGTAGTACGTGATGCTCTGAGCCACGTCATTCGACAGACACATGACGCGACCGTCCGGCAGGATGCACTCGGCGATCACGTGCGGATCGAAGCCGTCGAGGATGTCCTTCGACACATAGGGGCGCAGGTCCAACGCCCAGTCGACCTGCGTGGTGGCCGTCATCGCGATGAGATTGGCACCGTTGAAGACGACGTCCGGCCAGCCCTTGTTCACGTTGTTGGCGAGGATGGTCTTGGCTGGGATCTGCGTCAGATCGACGAGCACACCAGTGACGAGGCTGGCCTGGGCCGGGTGGGCCTTCTTCCAGGCCTCCAGGGCCGGCTCGCGCGCGCTGTCGTACCAGATCGTGATCGGAGCGTTGTCGTCGCCGGCGAGCATGCTCGCCGATGGCTGGGCCGCGACCGCGCTCGACCCCGACGTCGCGGCCGGCGCTGACGCGGTCGGAGACGACGACCCGCACGCTCCGAGGATCAGGGCCGTCACCGCGACGGCGAGTAGTCTCTTCATGACCAGACTCCCTTCCAATCAGACCTGCCCATTCGCCCTAGTCGGGGCCTCGGTTGTTACCGGCACCTCGAGTTGTCCGACCCTCTCGGGGGTCGCCGATCGTGGCCCGGCACGCCCGGACCGTGAGGTGGGCCTCACCTCGGCACGCACCGCTGGTCAACCCCAGATGCCACCCCCTCCTGCTGGTAGCCGCCTCATCGTTTGAAGGCCGTTGGGCCAGGCCTCGGTGCCGAATCGGCGGGTCCCAAGACCGCCAGCGCCTTGCGATGGACCGGTCTCGCGCGCTCGGCGCGTGCGCGTGAGTTCGCCCCGGTCACTTGGACCCGGCCCTCCCGCCGTTCCCGGAGTCAGCCCCATAGCGGAGGTATGGCGCCCCGTCGCAAGGCGTCGAGTGCCACACGCAGGTGGCGCTCGCCGTCGGTGACGGAGAACGCAAGATGGCTGGGGAAGAAGCCGTCGAACCGGTGCTCGCCGAGCCGACGAAGCGACTCGATCTGCGCGGTCAGGTCGCAGTCCCACGTGTTCTGGAGGATGATCTCGCCCCCGAAGAGCAGGGCGTCGCCGCTGAAGAGATCCGTCCGGTCGCCGGCGTGGACCAGGAAGCTCAGGTGGCCTGCCGAGTGGCCGGGCGTGCGGATGACCTCGACGACGAGGTTCCCGACCTGGATCCGCTCGCCGTCGGTGAGCTCCCCATCGACGGGCGTCGCCTCGTACCGGTAGCTCCGGTCGTAGCTCCCCTGCTCCTTGCCAATGTCGACGCCCGCCCGCGCCTCGTCACCCGACCGAAGGATGTCCGCCACCTCAGGCGAAGTGACCAGCTCGAGCCCGAGCGCGACTCGGAGCTTCGCTGATCCGCCGGCGTGGTCCGCGTGGGCGTGGCTGATGAACAGCTTGCGCGCGCGATCGAGGCGCGCGCCCGTTCGCTCGAGACGCTCCATCAGCGGCGGCAGGTCGATGCCGGCGCCGGCTTCGATCAGGGCCAGCTCGGTGCCGCCGTCGAGGAGGAAGATATGCGAGTCCGAGGGATGGGTGAGGCTGAAGCCATGTCGCCCGCTCCCGACCAGATGGAGGTAGGCCGTCAGCTGCATCGCGGCCGCTCCATCGCCCACTCGTCCGATCCTCTGGGCCCGCGCCGACCGAGGCTACAGCCAGACATCGCTTCCGCCCGCCTCCGCCGACCGTACGATCGCGTCCGCCACGCTGATCCCCTCGACCGCCTCGTCGACGGACACGACGTCCGAAGGCCGCCTGCTCCGGAGGCAGTCGCAGAAGTGGGCGATCTCGGCCCCGAAAGCTCCCAACCCGTCCGGAGGCTCGAGGAGCCAGTCCGGTGCAGTCGTGGTCTCCCCTCGAACGGTCGCCAGGGGAAGAGACAGGTCGACGACGGCCACGCCCGCGGAGCCATACACCTCGATCCGGTCGGAGTTGTACGGCAGGGAGCCCTCGGGGTGCACCTGCGCGACGGAGACCGACGCGATCGCGCTCGACGCGAGCTCCCCCTGCGCCCATGCCAGATCCACCTGACCGCGGCCCGAATCGCGATGTTGGAGCGCGCGGATCCGGACGAAGCGCGAACCCGTCAGCCAAAGGATGAGGTCGATGTCGTGGACGGCCGTCAGGAAGGCCGGGTGGACGTGAGCGTAGTGGTGTGCGATCGCCACGGTCCGGTCGCGTCGCGTCGAGACCGCGATGACGTCCCCGATGTCGCCGGCGGCGACCCGGGCCTTCAGCGCCCGATACGGAGGAGCGAACCGCAGGAGGTGCGCGGGCACCAGGATTGAGCCCGTCGCATGGACGAGGTCGGCGATCAGCCGGGCGTCCGCGAGGCTGCTCGCGATCGGCTTCTCGAGGAGCACGCCGACGCCATGCTCGAGCGCGTAACGGGTCGGCTCGACGTGATCGTGCTCCCCGGTCGTGACGCTGACGCCGTCTGGCTGGGTCGCGTCGATCAGGCTGCGGGCGTCCGGGAAGATCGCCTCGGCCCCGTAGCGTTCGGCGAGCTCGCGCGCTCGCTCGGCCGTGCGGCTCGCCACCCCCACGATCTGCGCGCCGACGGCGCGGTACGAGCGCAAGTGGGCCTCGCCCATCGCTCCGGCACCGATGACCCCAACGCGAAGACGGTCGGTCATCGCCGCCCGCCCCCCGGCGCGGCGTCGGACAGCAGCGCGAGCGCGATCCGATGCATCACCGCGACGCCGACCCCGATCGAGCGCTCGTCCACGTCGAACGCGCCGTTGTGGAGCGGGACGGGCGTGCCGTCACCCGAGATGCCGAGCTTCAGGTAGAGGGCCGGCGCCCGGCTGGCGAGCAGCGCGAAGTCGTCGACCGTCATCGGCGGTTCGGTCAGCCGTCGAGCCTGTTCGGACCCGAGGACCTCGGTCGCGACCTCCTCAGCGAGGCGAACGAGCGCCGGGTCGTTGAGGATCGGCGGCATCTCGTCGGCCCAGGTGAGCTCGGTCTCGAGGGCGAACGTCGCGGCCACGCCGGCCGCCACCCGCTCGATCCTCCCGCGGAGCCGCTCGCGAACCTCCGGGTCGATCGTCCGCAGGGTCCCGGTGATCTCGGCCCGATCGGGCACGACGCTCTGTGTTGCGCCGCCCCGCACCGTTCCGATGTTCAGGCTCGCGCGCTCGCCCGGATCGAGGCTGCGGGCGAAGGTCTCATAGAGCGCCGTGATGAGTCGGGCGATTCCGAGCACTGCGTCACGCCCGCGGCTCGGAGCCGCCGCGTGTGCCCCGTTGCCGACATAGACGACGCGGAAGGCATCCTTGGCGCCCATCGCGATGCGCTCGTCGATCCCGACGGTCCCGGCCGGCAGATCCGGCCAGCAGTGGAAGGCGAGGATCGAATCCGGGGCCGGATTGTCGAGGACGCCCGTCTCGAGGACCGCCCGCGCGCCGCTCGGCTCGCCGAACGGACGCTCCTCGGCTGGCTGGAACAGGAAGCTGATCCGTCCTCCGGGCAGCGGACCCGACGCGAGTCGCTCGGCGACCCCGAGCGCCACGACGATGTGGACGTCGTGCCCGCAGGCGTGCGCCACCCCGTCCACGGTCGAGGCGTAGTCGACCGCCTTGAGGTCGCTCACCGGGAGCGCGTCGAGGTCGGCGCGGATGACGACATGACGCCCGGGCAGGCCGCTGTCCCGCGAGGCGAGGATGCCGGTCCCGCCGATGCCTGCCCGCACCTCGTAGCCAGCGTCTCGGAGCCGAGCTGCCACGATCCCCGCCGTCCGATGCTCCGCGAACCGGAGCTCGGGATGGGCGTGAAGGTCGCGTCTCAAGGCCACGAGTCCGGGCGGAGTCGCCGGGATCGAGCGAACGGCCGCGAGCGTCATCCCACCCCCTACGTCGTGAAGATCGTGCCGCGGATGGCCGATGCGGAATCGCTGGCGAGGAACGCGAGCACCTCGGCGATGGTCGTCGGGGCCGTCAGGGTCCGCAGCGCCTCCTCGATCGCGCCCGGGTCGGCTCCCTGCGCCAAGGCCTCGGCCAGCGAAGCGCGATAGAGCGGCGTGTCGATGTCTCCCGGGCAGACCTCGTTCACACGGATCCCCTTCGGTGAGAGATGGCGTTCGAGGGTCAGGACCAGTCCGTGCATCCCGCCCTTGCTCGCCCCATACGGGAACGAGCCGCTCCCGACGGCGACGCCGGCCTTGGACGAGACGAGGACGATCGCGCCAGACCCGGCGTCGAGCATCTCGGCTGCGACGTGCTTCGCGACGAGGAACGCCCCCTTGAGGTTCACGTCGACGACGCGGTCCCAGGTGGCCTCGGACAGGCTCCGGATGTCCTCGAGTTGGCCCGCCATGATCCCGGCCGCATGGAGCAGCACGTCCACGCCGCCGAGGCGCGTGACGGCGCCAGCTACCGCGACCTTCACCTCCGCCTCGATCGAGACGTCGACGTGCTCGAAGCCCAGCGCGCGACCCGTCGTGATACCGACTTCGGCGATCAGCTGCGCCGCTGCCGCGTCGTCGCGGTCGAGCACGACGACCCGCGCACCCCGAGCCGCCAGCAGCGACGCGGTTGCCCGGCCGATCCCCGACGCACCGCCGGTCACGATGACGCGTTTGCCCGCCACGATGGCCCCGGCGGGCACGGCCTGCTCGTCCGTCACGACCCGACTACCGCTTCGGCTCGGCGAGGATGCGATCGACGGCGGCCACGACGGCGCCGGCGGCCGGGACGACCACGGCCTGGAGGACCGGGGCGGCCGGAATCCGGACGTCCGGCGCGCCGACCCGGCCGACGGGGGCGTCGAGGTCCCAGAAGCATTCGTCTGCGACGCGTGCGGCGATCTCCGCTCCGAACCCGCCAGTCACATTCGCCTCGTGGGCGACGACGATGCGCCCGGTCCGATGCACCGACGCCGCAACCGGGGCGAAATCGAGGGGCGAGAGCCAGCGAAGGTCGATCACCTCGGCGCTGACGCCGCGTTCCGCGAGCGTCTGCGCGGCCTTCAGCGACTCGCCGACCATCCGCGACCAGGCGACGATCGTCACGTCGCGGCCGTCGCGGATGACCCGCGACCCGCCGATCGGCTCGACCGGCCCATCGAGGGCGAACTGCGCCGAGTCCGGGTAGAGCAGTCGGTGCTCCATGATCAGCGTCGGGTCGTCCGAGGCGATCGCCGAGCGCAGCATCTCGTAGGCGTCCCGCGGGTTTGACGGCAGCCCGACGCGCAGGCCCGGGGTGTGGGCGAACCAGGCTTCGAGGCTTTGCGAATGCTGGGCGCAGGCCCCGGGCGAGTTGCCCTGCTGGGTCCGGATCGTGAGCGGCGCGCGCCAGCCGCCGCGCGACACGTACCGCGTGTTCGCAACCTGATTGATGATCTGATCCATGGCGACCGCGATGAAGTCGCCGTACATGATCTCGATGATCGGTCGCCGTCCACGCATCGCTGCTCCGAGCGCGGCGCCCACGATCGCCGATTCCGAGATCGGGGTGTCGAAGACCCTCGTGCCGAAGGCGTCGTGGAGACCCTTCGTCGCACCGAACGGACCGTTCGGGAGCGCCACGTCCTCGCCGAAGACGAGAGCTTCGGGGTACGTCGCGAGAGCCCAGAAATGGGCTGCATTGACGGCCTGGATGTAGCGGAGAGTGGCGACGGGCTCAAGCATAGAGATGCTCCCGGACGGTCGCCGGGTCCGGGTAGGGGACTGCGCGGGCGCCCTTCACGGCGGCGTCGATCAGCGCGGACACCTCGAGGTCGATCGCGTCGAGCCGGGCCACCGCATCCGGCCCCTCCTCGGCTGCGGCTCGCCGTATTCGCGCGAGCGGCTCTCGCTCGCGGGCCGACGCGACCTCGCCGGACGGTCGGTACGCCTGCAGGTCACCGCTGTAGTGGCCGACGAGGCGTTCCGTATCGGCCTCGATCAGTGTCGGGCCGCCACCCGCCCGTGCCCGCGCGACCGCGTCGTGCACGGCCTTCTCGACGATCGCGGCGTCGTTCCCGTCGATCGTCACGCCGGGCATCCCGTACGCCGCGGCCCGGTCGGCGAGCCGCTCGACGCGGACCATGTCGCGGATCGGGGTCATCTCCGAGTAGCGGTTGTTCTCGACGACGAGGACGAGCGGCAGCGAGAAGACCGACGCGAAGTTGAGCGCCTCGTGCGCCGCCCCCTGGTTGAGCGCACCGTCGCCCACCGAGACGATGCTCACGGCCCCGCTCCCGTCGTGGGCGGCCGCGAGGGCCGCGCCGACGGCCATCGGCATCCCGCCGGCGACGATCGAGTTCTCGCCGAGGAAGCCGTGGGCGGGCGATGAGAAGAACGGCGAGCCGGCGCGACCGCCGTTGAGCTCCGAATCCCGGCCCATAAGCTCGGAGAACAGGGCCACGAGCGGCAGTCCGCGAGCGATCGCCCAACCGTGCCCGCGGTACGTCACGGTCACCGCGTCGCGCGGCTCGAGTGCCCGACAGGCACCGACAGGGATGGCCTCCTGCCCATCGCAGAGGTGGATGGATCCGGGGATCTCACCCGCCGTCTTCAAATTCATGCAGCGTTCCTCGAAGGCGCGGATGGTCGCGATCGCCCTGTAATCTTCTTCGCGTCCGATCGCCACGCCGCCTCCCCTGCTATCCTTCTAGGACGTGCAAGATACCCGTATTGTGGCCTAAACTCAACCCTGAACTCAACGGCGAAACGGACGGCACCTTCGGAGGCTGACCGGCGGCGTCCGAAAGCGGAATGACCGGATTGGCAGCGCAACGGACGGAACCCCGTCCCGGAGGGCATGGACATGAGGATCGAGCAGGTCGAGTCGGTGGTCCTCGGCGATGTCCACCTGGTCAGGATCATCACGGAGGATGGACGGGTCGGCCTCGGCCAGTCCGGCTGCTGGGGCTACCCGGACGCGGTGCACGCCGTCCTGCAGACGTTCCGGCGCCCCCTGATCGGCCGTGACGCCGACGAGATCGAGCGGATCTGGCACTACCTGTACCGGATGGCCCCCTTCCGGGGGAGCATCCTCTCGGCTGCCGTCGCCGCGGTCGACATCGCCCTCTGGGACCTCAAGGGCCAGCGTCTGGGCGTGCCGATCTGGCAGCTCCTCGGGGGCAAGGTGCGGGACCGGATCCGCCTCCACCTCCTCCTGACCGGTTCCGACCCTGAGGCTATCCTCACGTCGGCTCGGGCCGCCGTCTCCGACGGATTCACCGCGGTCAAGTTCGATCCGCTTCCGGCCACCTACTACGACATGGCGCAGGACCGGCTGATCCGCGAGACCGTGGACCTGACGGCCGCTGTCCGTGAGACGGTCGGCCCCGACGTCGACCTGCTGCTCGAGCTGCATCGGAAGTTGACCCCGCTCCAGGCGGCCCCGCTCATCGCGGCGCTCAGTCCGCTCCATCCGCTCTTCGCCGAGGACCCGATCCAGATCGACAGCATCAGCTCGCAGGCAGCACTCGCCCGAGGATCGGACGTGCCGCTCGGAGAAGGCGAGCGACTCCACACGATCTGGGAGTTCCGGGAGCTCCTCGCGCAGGGGGGCGCCCAGTACGTGCGCCCGGACGTCGGGCTCGCTGGCGGCCTGACCCACTGTCGCAAGATCGCCGGGATCGCCGAGGCTTACCACGCCGCGGTCGTCACGCACAACTGCCTCGGACCGATCCTGACCGCGGCATCGGTCCACCTCGATGCGACGATCCCCAACTTCGTCGTCCAGGAGTACACCCTTCTCGATGAGTCGCCCGAGCTCGCCTGCTTCCGGACCGACGTCCGCAGGCGGGGCGGCTATCTCGAGCTGCCGGAGACGCCGGGCCTGGGCGTGACGCTCGCCGATGACCTGCCGGACGCGATCCGGGTCGTCGGGCGGGATGTCACGGTCATCCCGCTCCGGTCGGACGGCTCGGTCGCCTTCGCCGTCTGAGCTCGTTGCGGTTCGGCGAGGCGACGGTGCGTGGGGGCTATGATGCGGAAATGAGACCCATTACGGTCTTTCCTTTGATCGCGCCCCGATGATCGGCGTCATTGGGCCGGCCGACTCCGTCGAGCTGGCGCTGACGATCGCGCGGGAGGAGGGTCTCGGCGACGCCGTCGTCGGCCGCTCGTACGAGTCGCTCGACGAGTCGCCCGCGCTCGCCCGAGAGCTCGACCAGGTCTGCCAGGTCATCCTCTTCACGGGTCGAGCGCCGTTCGTGATCGGCACGCACGCCGGACCGCTCCGCGCGACGCTCCAGTTCGTGCCGCACGCCGGGGCGGACCTCTACCGCACGCTCGTCCTCGTGCTCCGGGAGTTCGATGGCGTCCTCCCCCGCCTCGGCATCGACACGATCGAGGAGCCGATCGTGAACGAGGTGTACGACGACCTCGGGCTCGAGCCGCCGGCTCGGGTCATCCCGCTCGACGCGGAGGCTGACGAGCCGGCGATCAGGAGCGCGGCGGATCTCTTCGACTCGCACCGCGCCCTGTACGAAGCGGGCGAGGTCGATCTGTGCCTGACGTGCGTTGGCTCGGTCCATCGCCAGCTGATCGCGGCCGGCGTGCCCGCCGAGCGGATCACGCACACGCGCTCGGCGATGCGCGAGGCGCTCAGGCAGGCGAGCCTCGCGGCGAGGCTTGCGCTCACCGAGACAACGCAACCGGCCGTCGTGCTCGTCGCCGTCCCGGGTCTCCGGACAGGGACCGAGGACGGCGGGCCGTATGAGATCCAGCGTCGGCGACTCCGCGTCCACGAGGCACTTCTGGACGTCGCCGAGCGCCTGCAGGGTCGACTTGCGGATCTCGACGATGAGCGCTTCATCGTCTACACGAGCCGCGGCGCGATCGAGGAGGCGATCTCCCGCCTCATGGACGGCCACGACGGACCGCTCCGGGCGGAGCGCTTCCCCCCCGAGGCGCGAATCGGCGTGGGACTCGGCGCGACCGTCGCGGCGGCCGAGGAAAATGCCCAGCGGGCGCTCGTCATGGGCGAGCGCCACGGGGACCTGCACGTCGCGTTCCCCGGCGGGGAAGTCATCGGCGCGAGCACCGACCGTCACTCGGCCCGGTACCGGCTGCGCGAGACCGGCGGGACCTCGGTCCGGCTCGCCCGCGAGCTCGGCCTCGGGCCGCTGGCCCTTGCCCGCCTGACCCGAGCGCTTCGCCAGGTCGATCCGACGGCCGTCACCGCATCGGAGCTCGCGCGCGCCTACGGCATCGAGCCTCGATCGGCCCGTCGGCTCATCACCTCCCTCCTGCGAGCGGGGGTCGCGACGAAGCTCGGGCGCCAGGGCGGCGCGCGAGCGGGACGTCCGCAGACCGTGTATCGGATCGACATCGCGCGACTCATCGGGTCGGACGAACCGCCGTGACCGACGACGGATCCGGGGCGCCGCCTGCTCGTGGCCGATCGATCGCGTTCGGGCACGTCGGGCTCCATGTGAGCGATCTCGATCGGTCGCGCGCGTTCTACGGCGGGATCATCGGCCTCGCCGAGGTCGAGCGGTTCATCCGCACGGACGCCTATCTGCGTCACGTGACCGGCTATCCGGACGTGACGCTCGACATCGCCCTCTTCGTCGAGCCGGCGTCGGGCGTGCTCCTCGAGCTCCTCGAGTACCAGGGAGTCGAGCGGCGCCCGGTGGACCCCGCGACGGCCAACCCCGGGACTGGCCACGTCTGTTTCGAGGTGGACGACGTGGACGCGATCCACGCACGCGCGATCGGCGGAGGGTACGGGGCCGTGAACGAGCCAGTGACCCCGACGAGCGGCCGCTGGATCGGCGGTCGGAGCGTCTATCTCGTCGATCCCGATGGCATCCGGGTCGAGCTGGTGCAGCGGGCGCGGCTGGCGCCCGGCAGCACGGGCGCCCCGGCGTCGGCCCCGGCCGGCGAACCCGGGCCGGCCGTCGAGAGCGAGGCGGTCTATCTCGTCGAGGCCGACTTCGCCCCCGGTGCTGCGGACCGCCGCGTTCCGTACCGCGCGGCTCATCTGCTGCGGATCGCGCAGCTGAAGCGGGCGGGGGCGATCATCGAGGCCGGCGCCTACCTCGATTCACTGAGCGCCTCGGTGATGCTCATCCGGGCCGCCTCCCCGGAGGACGCGCGGCGGATCGCGGAGGCCGACATCTACGTGGCGACAGGCGTCTGGCGCGAGATCCGCGTTAGGCCGTTCGGGCGCGTCGTCGGGCGCGCTACGGGAGCGTAGCGATGGCACGAGTAGCCTGGACGGCGCGGCTGCGAGCCGACAGGATCGACGACTACGTCCGCGAGCACGCCAACGTCTGGCCGGAGGTCCTCGCGGCGATCACGGCCGCAGGGATCCGGAACTACTCGATCTATCGCTTCGGCAACCGAGTCTTTGCCTACTACGAGTGCGACGACCCGGACGAGGCAGCCGCCCTCGAGGCCGCGGCCGAGGCGACGCAGCGCTGGCGGAAGCGGATGCTCGAGTTCTGGGAGCCGGAGGTCGCGACCGAGGGCGTCGTCTTCCTCCCGGAGATCTTCCGCCTCGACTGAGCCCGCCTCACGAGGGCCGGCGGTTCACCTCCACGGTGTGGCCCATCCGCCGGAGCAGCGCGCGCGAGCCCTCGGTGATCTGCGCGAGCAGGGCGTCCTCGTCGAGACCCGGGAATTCCCCGCGGTCGAGGATGACGCGGCCGTCGATGATGACCGTGCTCAGGGACTTCGAGCCCGCCGAGTACATGAGGTTCCGGACGAGGTCGGTGATCGGCAGCAGTTCCGGCCGGCGGAGCGTGTGGATCACGATGTCGGCGCGCTTGCCGGCCTCAAGCGAGCCGATCTGAGCCTCCAGGCCGACCGCTTGTGCCCCGCCACGGGTCGCCATCGAGAGGACATCCTCGGCCAGGAGGTAGGTGCGGTCCTGGTGCGCCTCCCGGGCCGTGAGGAGCGCCAGGTTGGCTTGGCGAAACAGGTCGAAGTCATTCGACCAGTTCGCCGAGTCCGATCCGAGGGCCACGTTCACACCCCGGCGCCAGAGTTCCGCGTGGCGCCCGTGGATCGTCCCCCCGTGCCCCCACATCATCGAGCCAGCTGGGGCCCAGGCAAGGTTGGCTCCGCTCCCGACCAGCACGTCGCACTCGGCGTCCGTGAGGTAGTTGGCGTGCGAGAGCGTGAGGTTGCGGTCAAGGATCCCGATCTCCGCGAAATGCAGGAGCGGATCCTTCCCGTAGCGCACCCGGTCGGCCTCCGTGTCGGCGGGACTATAGGCGTGGTGCATGTTCAGGACCACTCCCGCCGCGTCCGCCTGCCGCTTCGCCTCGAGGAGGAGCTCCTCGCTCGCTGTTCCGAGTCCGAGCAGCGCGACGTGGCCGGTGACGAGCGCGTCGGGATCGGCGTTGCGACGCAGCTCGTGGCCCAGATGTGCGAGCGCCTCATCGAGGTTTCGGGGCGCTCGGTCGATGGCGCCCTTGACCCGAACCGGCCCCTGGTCGGGCGTCTCCTTACCCTGCGCGAGGCCAGCGGGCCGGTCCCAGATGAACGGGTCCCCCAGGAGGGCACGGATGCCGACTTCCCGGGCCGCGCGGGCAGCAGCGTCGGGCTCCAGGACGGTCCCGGCTTCCATGAAGCAGGTCGTGCCGTTGCGGACCATCTCGAGCGAGGCGAGCAGGACCCCGAGGTACTCCTCCTCATCGTTCACCGTGTTGTAGAAGACGCGCTCGATCGCGTCGAAGACCTCGTCCTCGGGGATGTGGTCCGGAATGACGCCGCGATAGGTCTGGAACGAGGCGTGCATGTGGGTCTCCACCAAGCCCGGATGGACCGGGGCGCCGCCCGCGTCGATCGTCCGCGCCGGCGCGTACCGCGCTGCGAGCTCCCCGTCCTTCCCGACCTCCACGATCCGTCGGCCGACGACGGCGATCGCGCCATCGGGGACGATGCGGCGCGTGGCGTCCAGCGTCAGGACGTGGCCATGGCGGATCAGGAGATCGACCGATCGAGGATTCACGCCCCTACCTCCTTGCCCATGTCCGCGAACTCGTCGACGATCCGCTCATAGAGGTCCACGGCGCGCTCGACCTCGCGGAGATCGACCCACTCGTCGGCGCTGTGCGCCTGGTCGATGGATCCCGGGCCCAGCACGACGCACGGGATCCCGCCGATCCCCGCCAGGTTTGCCGCGTCGGTCCCGAACGGCACGCCGCGGGCCCGCTCCGGACGGCCGAGGACCTCGCCCGCCGCCCGTTCGGTGGCCCGCACGAGCGGGTGATCCGACCGCATGTCAAGACCCAGCTGTGCGGCCGTCGGCTCTTCCCGCACGATGTCGTCGCCGTTGGCCCGGAGCGTGTCGAGTAGCGCATCGATCTCGCGCAGCGCCGCACCGGGGTCCTCGCCTGGGGCCAACCGACGGTCGACCTCGATCTCGCACCAATCGGGCACC
Organism: Chloroflexota bacterium; assembly: GCA_015478725.1. NCBI lineage: Bacteria > Bacillati > Chloroflexota > Chloroflexota bacterium. The sequence goes on from JADMIG010000004.1 coordinate 100,998, forward strand.
AGGTTCACGGCACTCCCGCCATGGATCACCGCGGGGGTCACGAGCGCCGGTCCACTGAGCGGATGCACCCGAGCCGCAAGGCGCGGTCCGAGGTCGTTCTCGATCGCGAGCACCACGCGAGCCGCTGCCGCGATTGCGTTGACCCCGAGGTTCGCGCGCGACGTATGTGCCGCTCGACCGCGGGCCACGATCCGGAAGCGCACGAGCCCGTTGTGGGTCCGGGCCGGCCCAAGCGATGTCGGCTCCCCGACGATCGCCCCATGCACTGATGGCAGCTGCGCGAGGAGGGCACGCGACCCGCCCATGAGCGCCTCCTCGTCGGCGACTCCCGCGAACACCACCGCCGGCCGGCGCGCCCGGTCCGCAAGCCGAGCCATCGTCGCGACCATCGCAGCGACCGATCCCTTGGCGTCACAGGCGCCGCGTCCGTGCAGCCGACCGTCCGTGCGTCGCACGAGGATCGGCTCCCTCGGCTGGGGCACGGTGTCCAGGTGGCCCTCCAGCAGCAGGCGCGGGCCCGGGGACGCCTCATCGAACCAGGCGACGACGTTCGGGCGCCCGGGAGCGACTTCGTGCACCCTCACGGTGCAGCCGAGGTCCGCCAGCACCGAGGCGACTCGCTCCGCTACCTCGGCCTCGCCCGGTCCGCCGAACGTCGTATTGACGGAGTCGATCGAGACGAGCATCTCGAGCAGCCCGATGACATCCATCGCTCAGGCCCGGATCGGGTCCGCCCCATGGCGGCCCGCCTGATCGAGGCGGAACAGGCGGATCGCTGTCCCGCCGAGGATCTGCTGCCGGTCCGCATCGTCGAGGAACGGGAGCTTGGCGACGAGGTCTCGCTGCGCCCGATACGGGGCCGACTCGGTCGAGAGGGGCCAGTCCGACGCCCAGAGCGTCCGCGACGAACCGAACGCTGCGACCACTCCCTCGGCCCATGACCAGGTGTCCGAATACGGGTACCCAGCCCGGCTCATCGCGTAGAACCCGGAGAGCTTGACGTGCAGGCCCGGCAGTGTGGCGAGTTCCCGGACGACGGCGAGCCCCGCGAGGTCGTCGGCCCGCTCCGGCAGCCCGAGGTGGTCGAGGACGTGCCTAAGTCCGGAGCGCAGTCCACCGGCGAAGGCGATCGGCTCGGTGCTCGCCAGCGGGACTGTCCACTGAACGACAAGGTCGAGGTCGACGGCGGCGTCGATCACGTCCGCCAGCGGACCGCGCTCGGCCGCGAACTCCCCGGCGAGCGACCTCGGAGCGATGCGGACGCCCAGCGCTCCGGCCTCCGCGCAGCGGCGGAGCTCCGTCACGGCCTCGGTCCGCCACGGGTCGATCGCGACGACGGCCGCCTGGCGATCGCGGGACCGCACTGCGGCGCGGAGCACGAAGTCGTTGTCCTCGTGGACGCTCGCGGGGAGGACGATGGCGACGTCGACGTCGGCCGCCGTCGTCGCGCGCCGAAGATCTTCAGGCTCGGCGGCGAGCGGCGACGGGCTGCGCTGGCTCGGATGGACGATCCCATGCGGCCAGATGTGGGCGTGCGCGTCGACGCACAGCGCCGCTCGTTCGGCGCTCGGCGCTCCCCCCGGCTCGTCGGACGCGCCGGTCACATCGACCGCCGCCCGGCGACCCGGTTACGTTCCACTGGCTGACCCATGCGTCGGAGCATCGCCTTGGCGGCCTCGTCGATCCGCGCGAGTAAGCGTGGCTCGTCGAGCCCGGCGAAGATGCCGTCTTCGAGGATCACCCTACCGTCAACGATCACCGTCCTGATCGACTTCGAGCGACTCGAGTAGATCAGGTTGCGGACGAGGTCGAGCGCCGGGATCATCTCGGGACGGTCGAGGGTATGGATAACCAGGTCCGCACGCTTGCCGACCTCGAGCGAGCCGATCCTGTCGTCGAGACCCACGGCGCGCGCGCCGCCGCGCGTCGCCATCCAGAGGACATCCTCGGCCAGGAGGTAGGTGCGGTCCTGATGGACATCCCGCGCCGTGAGGAGCGCCAGGTTGGCCTGGCGAAACAGGTCGAAGTCATTCGACCAGTTCGCCGAGTCCGATCCGAGGGCCACGTTCACACCCCGGCGCCAGAGTTCCGCGTGGCGCCCGTGGATCGTCCCCCCGTGCCCCCACATCATCGAGCCAGCTGGGGCCCAGGCAAGGTTGGCTCCGCTCCCGACCAGCACGTCGCACTCGGCGTCCGTGAGGTAGTTGGCGTGCGAGAGCGTGAGGTTGCGGTCAAGGATCCCGATCTCCGCGAAATGCAGGAGCGGATCCTTCCCGTAGCGCACCCGGTCGGCCTCCGTGTCGGCGGGACTATAGGCGTGGTGCATGTTCAGGACCACTCCCGCCGCGTCCGCCTGCCGCTTCGCCTCGACGATCAATGCCCCCGTCGCCGTCCCGAGGCCCAACAGTGCGATGTGGCCCCGGACGAGTGCGTCCGGGTCGGCGTTCCGACGCAGCTCCTGGCCCATCCGCTGGAGAGCCTCGTCGAGGTTCCGGGGCGCTCGGTCGATGAGCCCCGGGGCGATGTCGTCAGGGGAGCCGGGGATCCGGTTTCCTTGGGCGATCCCCAGTGGATCGTCCTGCAGGCACGCGTCGCTGATCAGGGCCCTGATGCCGACAAGCTCTGCGGCCTCGGCGGCCGCGGACGGCTCGAGGACGGTGCCCGCTTCCATGAAGCAGGTCGTCCCGTTGCGGATCATCTCCAGGCAGGACAGGACGACGCCCAGGTACTCCTCCTCGTCGGTAACCTGGTTGTAGAAGACGCGGTCGATCGCGCTCGGGTCGAACAGGTCGTCCTCGACGACGTGGTCCGCCATGAACCCGCGCATCGTCTGGTAGGACGCGTGCAGGTGGGTCTCGATGAGCCCGGGATGGACCGGTGCGCCGCGCGCGTCGATCGTCCGGACCGCGTGGTAACGCTCCGCGACGATCCGATCGTCATCGATCGCGACCAATCGTCGCCCCGTGATGGCAAGCGCACCGTCCGGGATGATCCGGCCCGAGTCGTCCATCGTGATCACATGGGCATGCCGGATGAGGAGGTCAGCCGTCTGCAACTCCATCGCGTTCTCCTCGAGATCCGAGCCGCGTGTCATGCGTCGTCGGGGGCGGGCAGAGACAGGGCCTCGTCGGCCGTGTCAGCCCACGTGGTCGACGCCGCAGTAGACCAGCTGAGCGAGACCGAGTCGCCGGTCGCGAGGCCCTCTGTTTCCGCGTCGCGCAGGTCGGCCCACACGACCGATCCGTCCGTCGTCGCGGTTCCGATGCGGACGCGGCTTCCCAGATAGACGATCTCGGCGATCGTGCCCCGGAGACCGGCATCCATCCCCGCCCGTTCGGCACCAGCGAGGAGTCGGATCGACTCCGGTCTGACCGACAGTGTCGCCGAGGCACCGCCTGTGATGGGATCCGGGGCGTGCGCCGGGACGATCGTGCCGTCCGAAAGAGCGATCGTGATGGATGGGCCATCAACCGTCGCGACCGTGCCGCGGAACAGGTTGGTCTCGCCGATGAAGTCGGATGCGAACACCGAGGTCGGTCGCGAGTAGATCTCGCGGGGCGTGCCCTCCTGGAGGATCCGGCCTTCGTTCATTACCGCGATGCGGTCGGACATCGCCAGGGCTTCGGTCTGGTCGTGAGTGACGTACAGGAACGTCGCGCCGAGCTTGCGTTGGATCGCGCGGAGCTCGAGCTGCATGTGCTGACGCAGCTTGAGGTCGAGCGCCGACAGCGGCTCGTCCAGCAGGAGCACGGTCGGCTCCGGTGCCAGGGCGCGTGCCAGCGCGGCCCGCTGGATCTGTCCGCCGCTCAGCTCTGTCGGGCCGCGTTGACCGAGGCCGGTCAGGCGGACCAGGTCGAGCATCTCCTCGACGCGCGCCGCGATCCGAACCTTCGACCACTTCCTCAGGCGGAGGCTGTAGGCGATGTTGTCGAAGACGTTCATGTGCGGGAACAACGCCCCGCGCTGGAAGACGATGTTCGTTGGCCGCCGCTCGGGCGGCACCGACGACACGTCGGTGCCGTGGATCAGCACCTGGCCCACCGTCTGCTGCTCGAAGCCCGAGACGATCCGCAACAGCGTGGTCTTGCCGCAGCCGCTCGGCCCGAGGAGCGACACGAACTCGCCTTCGCTGACCGTCAGGTCGATCCGATGCAGGGCGACGTGGTCACCGAAGCGCTTGCCAACGCCGACGATCTCGACTGCCGGGCGGGTCACAGGAGCCTCCGATTCACGCGGCTCGACAGGACGGTGAGCACGACGAGGGATGCAAGGACCACCGTCGCGAGGGCATTGATCGTTGGGCTGATCCCTCGCCGGAGCAACCCCCAGATCAGGACCGGCAGGGTCATGTCGTTGCCGATGTTGAACCAGGTCACGACGAACTCATCGAGCGACTGGGCCATGGCGAGGAGCACCGCGCCGATCACCGAAGCCCGGATGAGCGGCAGCGTGATGTCGATGAACGTGCGCCACGGCGAAGCGCCGAGGTCGCGGGCAGCCTCGAGCGTCGTGAAGTCGAACGTCTCGAGGCGCGCATTCATGGTCAGGACCACGAACGGAAGCGCGATCACGATGTGGCCGATCGCGGCGTTCCGCAGCCCTTGCGTTACCCCAAGGGCGTTGAACAGGACGGCGAGCGCGATCCCGAGCACGAGACCGGGAACGACTGCGGGCACCAGGCTCGCCGTGAGCAGCGCTCCGCGGGCCCGCCGCTGCAGTCGGACGAGACCGAACGAGAATGCGACGCCGAGGGCGCCGGCGACGATCCCGGTCACCACGGCAAGCACCAGCGTGTGGGTGAGCGCATCGGGAAACAACGGGTCGCTAAACGCGATCGCGTACCAGTTGAGCGTGAAGCCTTCGATCGGGAGGCTGAGCCTCGGCGAGGTCGTGAAGGAGAAGAGGACCGTGACTGCGACCGGCGCAAAGAGATAGACGAGCACGACGACGAGGAACAGACGGGCCAGGAGGTGGCTCGGCAGGAAACGACGCCGGCGCGCGGGTGCTGCGCCGGTCGCGAACGAGTCGATCATCGCGTCGCGAGCCTGACGAGGCGGATGAGCCCGAGGTACACGGCGATCACGATCCCCATGACGAGGAAGGCGAGCGCTGATCCGAGCGGCCAGTTGTAGCCGAGACCCTTGAACTGGTCGGCGATGATGTTCCCGACCATGATCCCCTGGCTCCCCCCGATCAGCTGGGGCACGACGAAGTCGCCGGCGGCGAGGATGAACGACAGGGCGAAGGCCACGCTCAGTCCCGGGAGCACCATGGGCACAAGAATGGTCCGATGCAGCCGGAAGCCTGAGGAGCCGAGGTCTCGGGCGACCTCCACATGCTCCTTGGAAACGTTGGACATCGCGGAGAAGACCGGGAGGAGGGCGAGGGGGATCAGCAGCTCGACGAGCGTGATGATCACCGCCCAACTGCTGAAGATCAGGAACGTGAGTGGCTCCTTGACTACGCCCAGCTGGATGAGGATGGCGTTGAGGAGCCCGTCCCTGCCGAGGATCGTCCGCCACGCGTAGATCCGCACGAGATAGCCACTGAACATCGAGACGAGCACGAGGTTCAGCAGGAACTGCGCTCGTCGGCTGAACACGAAGAGCATGAGGTAGGAGAGGACGTAGGCGATCGGCACGACCACGGACGCCGTGGCGATCCCGACGAGCAGTGTCCTGACCAGAACGGCCGCATACGACGCCGTCGTGACCCCGGTGAGGTAGTTCGACAGGGTGACGTCTGGGACGACGTTGAATCCCTGTTGCTGGAACAGGCTGTAGGCGAAGAGAATCAGAATGGGTGCGACGAAGAACGCCAGGTAGAACGCCGCCGCGGGCCCGAGCAGCCGCCGCGACGCCGTCCTTCGTCGAACCCCTGGGCGGCGCGCGACCGCTAACGAAGTCACCGACCGCTGCGCCGTGGCTGCAGCCTACGCGAGCTTGTAGTCCTGCCAGGCCTTCTGCCACTTCACGACGCCGACCACGTCGCCCTCATCGTTCTGTGGGGGCGAGACCACCTGCGTGGCCAGGATCCCGCCCGGCTGGGCGACGAGGTCGTAGTGGTAAAGGGCCTTCGTCGCGGCGTCCATCTGGTCGACGGCCTTGGCGATCGTCGCCCCGGACCCGAGCGCGATGGCGATCGCGCTGTTGTTCTCGGGCGCCATCATGAAGTTCATGAAGGCGTATGCGTTATCGACGTTCGGAGCGCCGACCGCGATCGCGTAGGCGTCCGACCAGTAGTAGGTCCCGTCGGTCGCGGGGCTGGCGGTCACAAGCGTGACCCCCTTCTGCTTGGCGAGAACGACCTGGTACGCCCATCCGCCGATCCCCATCGAGGCGTCGCCGCGGATCAGGACGTCGGCCTGATCGCCGAGCGTGGCGCTGAAGGTGACGACGTTCGGCTTGATGGTCTTCATCGCCGTCATCGTCTGATCGAGCTGGGCCTGAGTCAGGCGGTTCGGTTGGGGCATTCCCAGCGACTGCGCGAACAACCAGGTATTGGCGATCGGATCGTCGACGAGGACGAGCTCACCCTTGTACTTCGCGGCGGCGAAGTCGGTGTACTTCGCCGGAACGCCGTTCCACTTCTTCGGGTTGTAGATGCACGGTTCGTCGCCCCAGATGAGGGGGATCCCGTACATCTGGCCGTTCTTGGTGAGCCACGCTGCCTGCTGGAACGCCGGGAAGAGGCCCGCGGCGTTCGGGATCCGGCTGAGGTCGAGCGGCTGGAAGAGCTCGACGCCGGCGGCCAGGATGGCGCGCTGGAAGTCCTTGTTGTCCGAGATGATGTCCATCTGCCCCTTGCCGCCGGTGTTGAACTTGGTGAGCGGCTCGAAGGCATCGGCGATGAAGGTAGGGTTCATCTTTATGTTGTTCTGCTGGAAGAACGACTTCGCGACGTCCTTGGCGTCCTCTCCGTCATATCCGATGAAGTTCAGGGCTCCGCCAAGCTTCACGCTCGCGGCAGCCGTCGGGGCCGCAGCCGATGCGGCAGCAGCCGTCGGGGCTACGGTCGCCGGGGCTACGCTCGCCGACGATGCGGCCTGATTGCACGCGGCAAGGAAGGCTGAGACGCCCCCGAGGAGCGCCACGCCGCCGAGACCACCCGCCCCGCGCATAAAGGTTCGTCGGGTCAGCAGCTGCCTCCGGAGCTTCGCAGCCAACAGGTCTTCGACGGGGTCGCCCATGACGCACTCCTCCGCTCTATCAGTTGCCCCGCACTGGTCAGGTCGGGGGGATCCTGGCTGGCCAGTTCCGGTCACAATCGTAGCAGAACCAATCGTAACATCATTGGATACGCTAGAGTCAACGCCGGGCGTCTGCGCTGGCAGCGATGTCCCGCATGCTCCGTCTCGCACCACAGGAGGGAATTCGTCCGTGACGCCGCCTGATCGCAGGTTGGCCCGCAGCGCCGCAGGCGATGCACGCGCGGTCGGCGCCCCAGCGCACGGTCATCGGCGCCCGTCGGGTCGGCGGAAGCTCGCGACTCTCGTGCGCGAGCGACTCCTCGCGGACATCCTGTCGGGTCGATGGCGACCCGGCGACCGGCTGCCCACGGAGCCGGAGCTGACGGCCCTGTTCGGGGTGAGTCGAACGCCGATCCGTGAAGCCATGCAGTCGCTGAGCCTGCTTGGCGTCGTCGACATCGCGCCGCGGCGCGGCGCCATCGTCAAGGCGCTGCCGCTCGAATCTGTCGTCGACATGGCGATCCTCTCGGGCGCCATGGCCCCCGAGCGGTCGGTCGGCGACTTCTTCGACTTTAGGTTCGAGACCGAGAGCGCGACCGCGCGGCTCGCCGCCATCAACGCGACGCCCGAACAGGTCGCGGCGATCCGGGTCGTGCTGCGGGAGAACGAGGCGGCGGTCCGCGGCGGCGACCGAGAACTCGCGCGGTCGGTCGACGTCCGCTTCCACGCGGCGATCGCCGAGGCCTCGGGCAACGTGGTCTTCGAGGCGCTCGCCCACGCCCTTAATGGACTGCTCGTCGATCTCCGCCGGGTCACCGGCGGGATCCCCGGCGCCTCGGAGGCCTCCTACGCCGAGCACGTCGAGATCCTCGCGGCGATTACGGCCCAAGACGGTACCGCGGCACAGCGGGCCTCAGAAGCCCACATCCGTAAGACGCGGGCCCGGTTCGAGGCCGCGAGGCCCTCTGGCCGGCTGTCCTCGCGATAGCCTGGCGGACGGAGGGACCGACGGACCACGCTCGGGTCGCCCCGCGGTCAGCGGGTCGCGGTGAATCGCCCCGGTGGACGACGCACCGGGGCGTCGTCGAGCAGGCTCGCTCCGAGCCCCGGCCGCTCGGTCAGGCGCAGGACGCCGCGGTCGATCTCAGGCGGGTAGTCCACGAGCTCCGCGAACATCGCGAGATCCGCCTCCGAGCCCACCGTCTCGAGGACCAGGGCGTTCGGAATGGCTGCCATCAGATGGGATGACGCGAGCGTCGCGATCGGGCCGTTCGGATTGTGGGGGGCATAAGGGACGAAGTACGACTCGGCCAGCGCTGCGATCTTCTTGGCGCCCGTGAGGCCGCCACAGTTGACGACGTCGCACTGGAGGACGCCGAGGCTCCCGGCCTCGAGGAAGGGACGCACGTCCCAGAGGCTCACCAGACGCTCCCCGGCCGCGATCGGGATCGAGCTGCGCGCACTGAGGCGGGCGTATTCCGTGGCCGACTCGGGTGGCAGCGGTTCCTCGAGGAACAGCAGGCGGTAGGGCACGAGCGCTTCGACGAGGCGGACCGCGTTCGGCAAGTTGAGCCGCCCGTGGCAGTCGAGCATCAACTCGAACTCCCATCCGACCTCTTCCCGGGCGGCTGCGAACCAGCCAGCGATCTTCTCGATGACGCTCGTCGGCAGATACTCGGTCTCCTTCAGCGATGGGTCGAGGGAGCCCGGTGTGCCGAAGTAGCCGCTCTCGGTGATCGTCGGATCGGACTTTTCCCCATAGAAGAGCGGGAGCCCGGTCTTGGCGCCGCGGTAGCCCCGGTCGGCGAGTCGACGAAGGCCGGCGGCGAACTCGTCCGGCGTCGATCCGCACGCGACGTGGGCATATGTGAGGATCGAGTCACGGGTCGGTCCGCCGAGCATCTGGTAGATCGGGGCGTTGTAGTACTGGCCCTTGAGGTCCCACAAAGCGATGTCCACCGCGCTGCGACCGGCCGCGTGGAGCGGCCCACCGACCCAGAACGTGTCGCGGTAGAGCTTCTCGAAGTGGTCCTCGGTCGCCAGCGCGTCCTTCCCCACCAGGTACTCGCCAATCTCGATCAGGTTCGCTCTGACCGAACCGTCACGACGCTTCAGCACCGTCTCGCCCGTCCCGGTGAGGCCGCGGTCCGTGTCGATCCTCACGTAGACCGCGTTGGCGCGGCCCATGCTCACGACATCCACCCTCACCCCCGTGATTCGCATCGCACCCTCCGAGCGGTCACAGCGCCGGGACGCCTCGACGAAGTGGTCGTTGTCATGGCACCAATCCGATCGGGTGAAGCAGCTCCCGGACCACGCGCACCTGGTCGGTCGAGAGGTCGTGGACGGGCGACCGCGACGCTCCACCCTCGAGGCCTCGGAGGTGCAGGATCGCCCGGTAGATCGGGAGATCGCCGGCCGGCCCGACCTGCTGGCGGGTGTAGAGCAGCTTGATCGGGAGGATCCTCCTCCAGGCCGCCCGGGCACCGTCGAGGTCGCCGACGCACATCGCCCGGCGCATCGCGACGGCGTCCGGCGTGGCGACGTTCAGGATCCCGCTGATCCATCCGTCCGCCCCGCCGGCGAGCGCCTCGAGCGGGGCCATGAAGCTGCCGTAGAAGACCCTGAACTCGGGCGGCAGTTCGGCCCGCAGCTCGTGCACCTCATGGACGGTCGGAAAGGTGCTCTTGACGGCCTGGAGGAGCCCCGCGGCGAAGAGCGCATGGATCCGCGGGACCTCTAGCGCGGGTGCCGCCGAGTTGGCCGGATTGTTGTAGAGCATGACCGGGATCGGGGAGGCACGGCCTACCGCAGCGAAGTGGTCCATGACCTCCGGCTCCGTCGGACGGAGGAAGTACGGCAGGATGACGATCGCCCCGTCGGCACCGATCGCGGCCGCTCGCCGCGTGACGGAGACCGTCTGGGCGGTCGACGCATAGCCGGTGCCCGCGATGACCGGCACGCGGCCGCCCGCCGCGGCGACGGCGATCTCGATGACCCGAACGCGCTCGACATCGTCGAGCAGGATGAACTCGCCACTCGTGCCCCCGACCACCAGGCCCGTCGCACCCTCGTTGACGAGCCGGTCGATGTGTGTCGCCATCGCCGTGTCGTCGATCCGACCCGACCGGTCGAAGATCGTCAGGACCGCGGGGAAGATCCCTTGCCAGTCGACTTGGCGTTGCACGTCCGGCTCCAGATGGGTGGCTCACCTTCCCGGCGCCGATGCGCTCATATGCCTGTGGGCTCGGCGGTCCGTTGCCAATCATCATATCATTGCGCCGCGGGCCAGCTCCGGCCAAGTCCGGCAGGGTCTGCTCGCGGTGAGGGAGTCGCGTGGCGCGCATCGGTTGGATCGGGACCGGCGTGATGGGAGGCCGGATGGTTTGGCACGTGATGGCTGGGGTCCATCCGGTTGTCGTCCACGATCGCAACCCGACCGCCATCCGCGAGCGTGGCTTGACGACGATCGGCGCGGGCATCGCCGACTCGGCGCCCGCTCGGTACACCTGGCCGCGGATGACAGACGGCGACATAGCGCGGGGCTTCGGGGTGGAGCTCATGATCACGGACCTCGGAATGGCGCTCGAGGCCGCACACGAGGTGGGGGCCGCACTCCCCGGCATCGCCCTAGTCAAGGAGCTCTACCATCTCGTGCCTGCGGCCGGCCATGGGGGGACGGGATCACAAGCGCTCGTCATCGGCCTCGATCGGACAGGGCCCTGCGCGGGGGAGGGGCCGCGTCGTCGGAGCGGAGTTGACCCACAACGGGTGCAGGAGCAAGGGAAGGGGAGCGGGTGGACACGAGTTCAAGCCTGCAGCTGACCGGGCGGTACTGGCGCGCCTTCCCACCGGCGGATCCGCTCGGTCCGGCTGAGGAGCCCCTCAGCCTCCCGGTCGACGAGACGGTGTTCCTCCTCATCGACGTCTACGGCAAGCGCTACGATGACCCGGTCACCCTGCCTGACGGCATGCCAGACTTCTATCGACCGGGCCTTGTCGATCCGTTCCGGGAGATCGTCCGCCACCGCATCGTGCCGGCGAAGGCGGCCGCGAAGCGAGCGGGTATCCGAGTCGTCTACACGACCAACTACCTCTCGCCCGGTCTCTCCGAGGCGAACGAGTGGCGCCGGATGTCGGTTCGGACATGCGGCGTCGATGTCCTCGAGGCGTGGCGTCCTCCGACCCCGATCCTCGAGCACGCGTCGGTCATCGCGCCGGGGCCCCACGAACCGGTCATCCTCAAGCAGCAGTACTCGGGCTTCTTCGAGACGAACCTCGACTCGGTCCTCCGAGGCTACGGCGCCAAGTCGCTCGTCGCCGTGGGGTTCGACAGCCGGATCTGCCTGGCGGCGACCCTCACGGACGCCCTCTTCCGCGACTACCGCGTCGTGGCGCTCCGAGATGCGATCGGGACCGTCGAGTACCCCGAGACGGCGCACGAAGGCTGGGCGTCATTCATGGCGGTCCGGTTCATCGAGTCGAACATCGGCTACACGGCGACGACCGATGACTTCATCGCCGCGTGCGACGCGATCGCCGACGGTCGAGCTGCATCGGGGGCGCCGCGGAGAGGTCGTCCTAAGGGATGAGCGGCGTGCGTTCCGGACCCGGCGTGGCGCTCCTCGGCTACGGCGCGATCGCGGAGCTCCATGCGCCTGCGCTCGCCGCTGCGGGCGCGAAGTTGCGGGTCGTTGCGGGCCCGGACCGTAGCCAATTGGAGTCGTTTGCCTCTCGCCTCGGCGTCGAAGAGATGACGGTCGACGCGGAGGCCGCGATCGCTGCAGACGGCGTTGATGTTGTGGTTGTCGCATCGCCGAGCCCGCTGCATGTCGCGCAGGCTCGGTCTGCGCTCCGTGCCGGGCGGCAGGTGCTCGTCGAGGTCCCGCTCGCCATGTCGCTCGGCGACGGCGAGGAGTTGGTGGGTCTGGCCGCCTCACGTGGGCTCCTGCTGGGCGTCTGCCACACGCTGCGGTTCTGGGAGCCCCTCATGCGCGCCCGGGCGGCGACCGCCGCAACACCTGACTCCCCGGCACTGGTCGTTGCTCGCTGCCTGCAGCGGCGGCACGAGAACGTGGGCTGGACCGGTCGCGCGCGCAGCTGGACGGACGACCTGCTCTGGCATCACGGCGGGCACGTCATCGATCTCGTACTGACCCTCCTCGATTCGCCGGTTGCTGAGGTTCGGGCGGTCGCGGGTCGCTCGCTCGACCGCTCGGGCGCGCCGATGGACTACGCGATCTCCATCCGCACCCTGGTGGGAGGCATCGGATCGATCGCGCTCTCGTACGACTCCCTCGTCGATGCCGCGGACTACACCATCGTCTACCCGGAGGAGACGCTCGTGATCGACGGCGCGCGGGTCCGCACATCCGGTGGCCTCCTGTACGACGGCGACTCGCGGGAAGCGGAGGCCCAGGCGATCGCAGCGCAGGATGCGGCCTTCCTGGCGGCGGTCCGCGGCGGTCCGACGTTTGCGGCTGAGGCGTCGACGCTCCTGCCAACACTTCGCGTCCAGGAGGCGGTCGCCCGGTTGGCGGCCGAGATGCGCTGATGCGCCTCGGGGTCGTCATCCCGCAGGGCTGGGTCGGTGAGTTCCACGGCACAACGCCCGGCAACGCTTGGGCGCGGGTCCTGGAGGTCGCGGAGCGGGCCGAGCGGCTCGGGTTCGATTCCCTGTGGACCTTCGACCATTTCCAGACGTTCTCACAGCCATCCGACGAGCTGACCTTCGAGTCGTTCGTCGCCCTGTCCGCACTGGCGTCCGTCACAAGCCGTGTGCGTCTCGGCCACCTCGTTCTCTCCGCGGGGTTCCGCAACCCGGCCCTCGTGGCGAAGATGATCGCCACCCTCGACGTCGCCAGCAGTGGCCGAGCGGAGCTCGGGATCGGCGCCGGGTGGAAGGAAGATGAGTGGCGGGCGTACGGGTACGAGTTTCCGCCGCTCGCCGAGCGCCTCGAGGTGCTCGGCGATCAGCTCGAGGTGGTGACCCGGATGCTCGGACCTGGTCGCGCCACGTATCACGGGGCACATGCCGGGGTTGTGGACGCTATCAACCTCCCGAAGGGCATCCAGGAACCTCGGGTGCCGGTCATGGTGGGCGGGAACGGCCCGAAGGTCACCTGGCGCTTGGCGGCGCGTTACGCCGATGAGCTGAACCTTGACTCACTGACCCCCGACGAGGTCGCCGGCGCTCTGCCCGTGATCCGCGCACGATGTGAGGAGATCGGTCGAGACCCCGGGTCACTTCGCGTGAGCGTCCATGCATGGTGGGAGTACGTTCCGGAAGCTGGACCCGCACGCGCAGAGATGCTCGCCCGCTATGCCGCGCTCGGCCTGTCACGCGCGATGCTTCTCGTCCCCGGCTCGGCGACCGACCCTGACGCATTGGATGCGCTCGCACGCGACGCGGGCGACGCCGGACTCCAACTCGAACCAGGGGATCCATAGGTCCTCCGGACCGCGCCGTGTGAGATTACGCGTGTCAAGTCCGTCGACGGGTGCTGGCAGACGTGCGCAGCCAAGCGAACGGACGCCAGGGACCCCGTCGAGTCGTGTCCCTAATGATGTGGCGCCCGTGGGGTCAGAAACCCGGATTCGATCGCGGAGCGACGCCGTGGCACTTGTGCATGGGCCCACCGAGTAGGTTCCGCCGGCGAACAGCGCGCCCGGTGACCGGGCCCTCGCCGTCCGCCATCGGTGTCCCGAGGGCGAGCCCGCGATGGGACAGCCCCCGGTTCAGGATCACCTGTTGCTATCTGGCCACATCCGAGTGATGTATGTGTGGACACCACTCGATGAGGAGCCCGCCGCCATGCCGCCACCGACCCTCGCGCTCGAGCCCGCGCCGTACGGTCGACCGGCTGGCGAGCCCGCCGCACCCTCGCGCTTGGGGCGCACGCGGTCGGCGATGCGCGACCGACTCCGCGTCGCTCTTGGCCCCGGTGCCCCCGGCCCGCCCGGGACGAGAGGCGGCCTCACGGTCGGGCGCTTCCTCGAGACCTGGCTGACCGACGTCGTCCGTCTCGGAGTGCGGCCCCGGACGTATGCCTCGTACCGCTACATCGTCCGCCTCCATCTCGCGCCGGGCCTCGGGGCCCTCCCGCTCTCCACGCTCTCACCCGCCGATGTTCAGGCCTTCCTCAACGCGAAGGCGGCGTCGGGCCTCTCGCCGCGGACGGTCGGCTATCTCCGCGGCGTCCTCCGCGGGGCCCTCGGCCACGCCGAACGGACCGATCTCGTCAACCGCAACGTCGCCCGCCTCGCACGGCCGCCGCGCATCCCCCGCCGGCAGGTATCGCCCCTCACGGTCGAGCAGGCACGGACCTTCCTCGGAGCGATCGTCACTGACCGACTGCGGGCGCTCTATCTCGTCGCTCTCGGGGTCGGCCTCCGCCAGGGCGAGATCCTCGGCCTGCGCTGGCGTGACCTCGACCTCGCCGCCGGCACCCTCACCGTCCGCCACGCCCTCGCCCGGATCGACGGCCGGCTCGTCCTCGTCGAGCCGAAGTCCGCCACGAGTCGGCGGGTCGTGCCACTGCCGGCACTCGTCCGCGACGCCCTCGTCGCCCATCGAGCCCGCCAGATGGAGGAGCCAGGGCCGCTCCGCCCGGAGTCAGCGGACGAGTTCGCGGACCTCGTGTTCACGACGACGCTCGGTACGCCGCTCGACGGGATCACCGTCACCCGCCGCTTCCAGCGCATCCTCGCCGCGGCCGATCTGCCGAAGCAGCGGTTCCATGACCTGCGCCATGCCTGCGCCTCGCTCCTGCTCGCCCAGGGCGTGCCGGCGCGGGTCGTCATGGAGACGCTCGGGCATTCCGAGATCAGCCTCACCCTCAACACGTACAGTCACGTCCTGCCCTCGCTCGGCCGCGAGGCCGCCGATCGGATGGACGCGGTGCTCAGTGGGGTGCGCGGGTAGGGCGGGACGGCGAGTCCGGCGATCGTACCCCGCGTGACCGACGATGGCCCGCACGCCGGCGGGCCTCAGGCGAAGCTGAAATCGACCCGCCCGAGGTCGGTCGCATAGACGAGGGCGTCGACGAGGTCGTCGTGCTCGGCGTTGGGAAAGCCGACCAACTCGGCCTCGAGTTCGGCGAGTCCGGGCGCACCGCGGAGGTGGACGACCTTGCCGCCCTCGTAGCGCGCGGCAAGGGCCCGCGCGCGGGTGACCTTGTCAGCGTCGGGCCTGATCGACCGGGCCGGGAGCAGCGTCCGAGCGAGGAGCTCGCCGACGAACGTGCTCTGGTAGGCGACCGCCTCGATGTTGACCGACTCGAGTGGCCGGGGTCGATCGAGGGCGACCGCACCACCGATGAGGTGCGGCGGCAGGAGCCGCTCCGGCCAGAGGAGGCGGGGGCCATCGGAGCGCACCGGCGCGCCGGCCTCGTCGAATCCAGTGAGCCACGCCCGATGGCCCTCATCGAGACGAGCCCGCCAGGCGCCGACGACATAGAGGGTGTGGTCGTCGTCCTCGAGGAGCTCGACCGCCGCGGTGTAGTCGGCCCGCTCAGCGGCCGACGCGGCGAGGTCGACCCCGACCCGATGGGCACCCGCCGGGGCCGTGTCGGTGGAGCGGAACCACTCGCGTTTGACGATGTTGCCGCCCATGCCGGCCGGATCGTTCTGGTACTGCAGATCGAAGATCGCGGAGCCGAGCTCCTCGCGCTTGGCCGCGAGGCGCCGCGCCGGCCAGTACGTCGGCCACAATGCCTGTCCATCGGGGGTGAGCGCCGGGCGGAGGAGGAGCGGCCAGCCCTTCGCGGTGAGTTCAGCATACAGATCGTCCTCATGCCAGCGAGTGCCCAAGACGATGATCTGGCCCGTCGGCGTGAGCATCGGCTCGATGACCGCCCAGAACCGCTCGGCGGTCTTGCGCCGCTGCGCGGCGGTCGTACATTCGGCGGGACCGATGAGATCATCGGCGAGGAGGAGATCGAACCGTGGACCGGGGCGCAGGCCATGGAGCGAGCCCGCGGCGACGGTGGCGTCCTTCTCGGCGTAGTCCTCGGCACCGCGGACGGTCCAGGTGGCCTCGGTCCACTTGGCCGATGCGACACCGCACCGGGCCCACGGAAAGACCTCGGCGAACCGGGGGCTCTCGACGAGCGCGCGGACCGCCCGCGAGCGCTTCACGGCGTCGGTCTCCGATGCGGTGGCGATCCCGATCTTGAGCCTGCCGGCAGATGCCCCGATGCGGCGCGCGAGATGGTGGATCGCCCCGGTCGTCTTGGCATGGCCGCGCGGCAGGAGGACGACCGCTCGGGGATGGCGGGCGGCGAACCGATACGCCTCGCGGAGGTGCTCGGGGAAGCGCAGGTCGGACACGTACTCGGCGAACGCGCCGTCGTCGGCGGCTGCGAGATCGCGGAGGAACGTGCGGTACGTCATGCGGGTGTGATCTCGCCATCGACGAGGACCGGCGCCGCAGCCTCGGCGGCAAGCCGTTCCGCCCATTCCCGGGCGAGCCG
This sequence comes from Chloroflexota bacterium, assembly GCA_015478725.1. Classification (NCBI taxonomy): domain Bacteria; kingdom Bacillati; phylum Chloroflexota; species Chloroflexota bacterium. Next base: position 117,660 of record JADMIG010000004.1, read on the forward strand.
GGCCCCTTCCGCCGGTGAGAGGTCGTCGAGCGGGTGCGGCGGGGCGACCGTGGACGCTCCAGCGGCAGCGGCTGCCTGCATCTGGCTGCGGCCATACGACGCCGACCGGCGCCGCTCGAGCAACCAGGCGGACGCGCGCCAGTCGTCGGCCGCCGCCTGGGCGATCTGCGCCACGGAGCGGACCTCGAAGTCGGCCTCGGCCTGCTCGACCCGGGCACGGAGGCGCGCGTCCCCCGCGAGCCAGCGATAGAGGGTCGTGCGGTCGATGCCCGCGTGACCGGCGGCGCCCTCGCGGGTGCTGCCGGCGCGCAGGGCGCTCAGGAGCGCCTCGATCCGCGTCTCGGTGGCCTTCGAGCGACGGCCCATCAGCGCCGTCCGACTCGTTCGCCCGCCGGGGTGGGGCGGCGCGCGATGGCGTCCTCCGCGTCTCCGAACGAGGCCTGCTCGACAGCGCTGCGTCGCTCGAGGAGCTCGGCCGCGAAGACGGCGGCGCCGTCAGAGCAGCGCTCGTTCCGGTCGCTGCCTGGCCGGACTGCGGCGTTACAACGCTCGTCGGTCGGCGCTTGTGGAGTCATGTTGTTTCCTATCACTCAAGCGAAGCGCCGCTCGTGCCGCGCGTGCCCCAACAATCTCGGCTGGCCCGATTCCTGTCGATAGGTCGCGCTTCTACGGCGCGGCGGGCAATCACCGCAGCCCCGGGCATCGGTCAGCCATCGGTGCGCAGCGCTGTCTGCCCGGTGAAGCGCTCCCAGCGAGCGAGCGCCACCTCGACATACACCGGATCGAGCTCGATCCCCGCGCACACGCGGCCGCTGCGCTCCGCCGCGATGAGCGTGCTGCCGGAACCGATGAACGCATCAAGGACGAGGTCGCCGATGGTGCTGCTGTTGGCGATCGCGCGCTCGATGAGGGCGAGTGGCTTCATGGTCGGGTGGAGCGGCGACTCGGCCGGTCGTGCAATCTGCCAGACGTCGCTCTGGTCGCGGTCGCCGCACCAGCGATGCGCTGACCCTTCCCGCCAGCCATACCAGAGCGGTTCATAGGCGCGCTGGTAGTCGGCTCGCCCGAGGACGAAGCGATCCTTCGCCCAGATGATCGTGTCGGACCAGTGCCCACCCTCGTCAGCGAGGATCCGGGCGACGGTCGGCCACTCCTTGCTGCTCATGCAGACATAGAGGGCACCATCGGTGGCGGCGAGGAGATTGCGGGCCCAAGCGTGGACGAACGCCATCCAAGCCGCCGGCTCGAGGGCGTCGTTGGCGATGCGCCTGCGGCGCCGCGCCGCGGGCTGCTGACCGCCGTGGTCACCGAGCCGGACGTTGTAGGGCGGATCGACAAAGGTCAGCCCGGCGCGCCTTCCGTCAAGGACCCGCTCAAGGTCGTCCGCCTTCGTCGCATCACCGACGAGGAGGCGATGCTCCCCGAGACTCCACAGCTCGCCCGGCTTCGCCCGGACTCTCCGCCGTGCCGCATCGAGCGCCTCGTCGAGGTCGAAGTCCTCCGGGCGATCCCGGAGCTCGCGGCTCTCGAGGTTCCGGAGGAGGTCCTTCACCTCGCCTGCACCGAAGCCCGAGAGGGTCAGGTCGACCGACGGCGCTGCCTGAAGGTCGGCGAGGAGTCGCGCGAGGAGCGGCTCGTCCCAGGCTCCCGAGATCTTGTTGAGGGCGAGGCCGAGCAGCCGGGCCTCCTCGACACCGAGGTCGAGCCACATCACCGGGACGCTCGTGAGGCCGAGTCGGCGCGCCGCCACGAGCCGTTGGTGGCCGCCGATGACGACGCGGTCAGCTCGTCGCGCGAGGACCGGCTGCACGAAGCCCCACTCGCGGATGCTCCGCTCGAGCGCGTCGAGCTCGCTGGCCTCGATGCGGCGCGGGTTGGCCGGATCGGGTCGGAGGGTCGCGAGGTCGACCTCCTCGACGGTGAGGAGCGGCAGGGTGGTCGTGGTCATCGGTTCGGTCTCCATGGCGGTCGGTCGGTGCCCGCCATTCCGCGGGCGCTTGCACAACGATCTTCGCCACCCGGGTCGAGAGCCCACCGATCTACGCGGGGAAGGTCGGGCCTGACGAACGCTTCGTCGGGCGCCGAACTCGTCGACCAGAACAGCCATACCGCCACCCTCTCAGAGCGGCGCAATGGGGTCGACTTCTACGCGCCGGAGCGAAGCCTCGGGCCTGACGATCGAGTCGCAGCCCCCACGGCGCTGGCGGCGCGAGGGATCCATGAGGCGACCGTGCGGGAGGAGGCCTTCCGATCTAGATTGGGGCGCTCGCGCATCGTGCTCAGGACGGCAGGCGCTTCGTCTCGTGTAGACGATTGCGTACGCAACTCCCTACCCTCGAGCGGGGCCAGAATCCGTGCTGGAGGACGTTGCAAAACGTTGCAGAATCCTGCCGTCCAGAGCGGACCTCGGATTTCGTAAACAGCAGGTCCTCGGTTCAAATCCGAGTGTCGGCTCCACCTTTTCACGCACGAAATCGTCGACCGCGGCCGGAAGCTGCGGCGTTCGGACTCGCTGTGACCCCGATCTGACCCCTAATGAAATCAGGCCGCGCCAGGGTCGACGTGCGCCTGGGGGATCAGCTGGGAAACGACCCGAGCACCGTTCCGGCGATCGTCGGCCCTGCACGCCGGCGGGTAGACTTCGGCACGAGAGTCCTCCTCTGATGATGTCTGAACACCACCAGCGTAGCGAGGGCTCTCGCTCCCTTGTCAGGCCCGGACCCGTCTCACTCCCCGCCCAGGCCCGGTGTCACGAACGTATCTGGACGAGATCGGAAGCGGCGCGCGTATTGCTGCGTCTGTTGACGCAGCCGATGAGCCGATGCTAGCGTCTGTGCAATCGATTAGGCGGGACGGTCCCAACTGAGCCGTCTCGCCCCACGCCTCAATGCCATCGACGGGCATCGGGCGTGGGCTCAAGGAGATGCGGCTCATCAGCGGTTCCCGACGGGCGATGGTCGGGAGCGGGAGAGCAGCCCCGGAGGTTGGGGAATAGCGATCGGGACGACTGCATGACATCACGGATCGGCCTGGCGGTCATCGGAGCCGGGCGCATGGGCAGCAACCACGCCCGTCTCATCGCCGCGGGGGCGCCCGAGGTGCGGATCGTCGCGATCGGCGACGTCGACGGCCCTGCCGCACGTCGCCTGGCCGACGAGATCGGCGGGGTGATGGCGTTCGCCGACCCGCTCGAGGCGATCTCCGCGTCCGGTGTCGACGCCGTTCTCATCGCCGTCTCGTCCATCCATCACCGCGCGATGGTGGAAGCTGCCGCGGCCGCCGGGCGGGACATCCTGTGCGAGAAACCACTGGCGCTCGACCTTGGCGCCACGGACGCGATGCTGGCAGCAGTCGATCGGGCCGGCGTGCGCCTCCAGGTCGGGCTGATGCGACGCCACGATCCCGACCACGTCCGTGCGCGGGCGCGGATCGTCGCCGGCGAGCTCGGCCGGCCGTTGCTCTTCACCAGCCGGCAGTACGACACGGACGTGCCACCGCCCGGCTTCCTCGACCCCCGAGTCAGCGGCGGGATCATGCTCGACATGGGCATCCACGAGTTCGATTCGGCCCGGTTCCTCATGGGCTCCGAGGTCGTAGAGGTTCAGGCGACCGGCTCGGTCCAGATCTTCCGGGAGGTCGCCACGTACGGCGATGTCGACACGGCCGTGGTGAACCTCAAGTTCGCCTCGGGCGCCATCGGCAGCGTCGAGCTCAGCCGGCGCGTGGCGTTCGGCGAGGATGTCCGCACGGAGGTCCACGGCACCGACGGGAGTGCGTTCATCGGCGGCCTGCCGATCGTCGGCGGATCTGCGTTCGGTGGCAAGGGCGGCGTCCGCTGGGACGCGACACCACCGTCGATGCCGCGCTTCGCAGCCGCGTACACGAACCAGGTGCGCGCCTTCGGGCGGTCGATCCAGAACGACGAGCCCGTGAGCCCCTCCGGAGCCGATGGCCGGGCGGCCTTCCTCATAGCGATGGCCGCGGAGGGCGCCATCCAGGACGGTGCGACGATCGGGGTGGCGGCACCGGGGACATGATGGGCCCGCAGGAGCCCGTCCGGTGGGATCCACTTGTGGTGGTCGACGATCCCTATCCGGTCTATCGTCGGCTCCGCGACGAGGCGCCGCTGCACCACGACGAGGATCGAGGCATCTGGGCATTCTCCCGGTTCGAGGACGTCCAGCGGGCGGCGCGGGACTGGCAGACGTTCTCGAGGAGCGAAGGCAACGATCACGACGACACGTACCAGCTGTTCCAGCCGGCTGGCGACCTCGCCGCCCTTGATCCACCCGAACATACGCGCATGCGCGGCGCCCTCCGTGGAGCGTTTAGCCCATCGGCGATCAAGGCACGGTTCGAACCCGCGGTGCGCCTCACGGCACGGCGCCTGATCGACCGGTTCGCGGATCGAGGCGCAGCCGACCTGGCGCGCGAACTGGCCAGACCGCTCCCGGCCGAGATGGTCTGCACGTGGCTGGGCTTCCCAGACGACGATCACCCGGAGCTGCTGGACTGGTTCGGTCACATGCTCGAGCGGGTGCCGGGCCAGCGGACCCTGCCCGCGTCCGCGCTCGAGGCACGGGACCGGCTGCGGGCCTACATTGAGGAGGTCGCGGCGGACCGCCGAGCCACGCCCCGCGACGACCTGCTGAGCGTGCTGGTCCAGGCGCAGGCGAACGGCACTATCAGTCGGGACGAGGTGCTCGGCTGCTGCGTGCTCCTGTTCATGGCCGGCATCACCACCACATCCGGCCTGATCTCGAATTCCCTCTTCCACCTGAACCGCTTCCCAGACCAGCGCGAGCTGTTGCGTCTGGAGCCGGAGCGGATCACCGCGGCGATCGAGGAGCTCGCGCGCTTCGATGCGCCGATCCAGACCGTCCTCCGGACGGCGACGAGGGATGTCGAGTCGTTCGGCGCGGTGATCCCCGCGGGCGCTCACGTGAGCCTCATATGGGCCTCGGCCAACCGCGACGAGCGCCGCTGGCGGGATCCGGATCGCCTCGACATCACGCGAGCGCCGGAACGGCACGTCTCGTTCGGCGAGGGGATCCACCACTGCATCGGAGCGCCGCTCGCCCGCCTCGAAGCGCGCATCGCCCTCGAGGAGCTGTTCGCGCGAATCCCGACGTATGCCGTCTCGGGACCGATCAGGCGCGTCACCACGCCGACCGATCGCGCCTTGGAGAGCCTGCCGGTCGAATTCTAAGCGAACCCCCTGCGACCGACCGCGACGCTCAGCCTTTCGTCGCCTCGGCGCCGAGGTAATGCCTGATCCGCTCGAACATGAAACGCCACGATTCGACGGCACGCTCCTCCCAGGCAAAGACGCAGCTGGTCAGGATGCCGTCGAAACCGACCCGGCGGAGGGCGCCGAAGCAGGCTTCGAAATCCACCTCGCCCTGACCGATGTCCAGGTGCTGGTGGACCCGGGCCGTGGACCCTGGTGGGTTCACGATGTACCGGAGGCCGGACGAGGCTCGATGGTTGAGGACGTCGGCGATGTGGACCTGAGCGAGGACGGGCGCCGAATACTCGATCATCGCCGCGATGTCGTCGCCCAGGTAGTAGGTGTGCGGGGCGCAGAAGACGTACCGGACCAGCGGTGAATCGATCCCGCGAACCAGGTCGACCGCCTCCGTGTTGCGCTCGATGAAGTCATCCGGGTGGGCTTCGAGGTTCAGGCGGATGCCCTCGCGCTCGAAGATCGGCAGGAGCTCCTCCATCGAGCGCCAGAACTGGGCTTCGCTGCGCGCCGCCTGCTCCGGGCGCCCGTTGAACTCGGAGTTCATCGTGCTGCAGCCGACGTCGACACTGAGCTGGATGGCACGCTTCCAGTAGCGGACGGCAGCCAGCCGCTCATCCTCGTCCGGGCTGGACCAGCGATACAGGGGCAGGATCGAGGCGAGCTGCATCCCGGTGTCGGAGAGCGCCGTCCGGAACTCGGCGACCTTGGCCCAGTCCGCCCGGGGGTGGGTGAAGAACGGGATGAAATCGGGCCGCGGCGACAGCTCGATCGAGTCGTAGCCGATGTCCGCCGCGATCCGGCAGACCTCCGCGAACGGGCGTTCGCGCAGCATGTACGGATCGAGCGCGATCTTCACGTCAGGCATGCTCCCATGTTGCAGGACCGATGCGCGCGCGGAGGGTCGCTCCGCTCGCTGCGATCCGCGCGGCCATGCGCGCGCGGAGTGCCGGATCCCCTACCACTGCCATCGTCTCCAGCCATCGTACGGTGCCGTTGATGACCTGGAGGATGGCCTCCGCATCGCCCCGCGCGAACAGAGGCCGATCCAGTACCTCCACGTACACCGGCGAGGTGTGGGACGCCATGCTGGTGTTGAACGCCGAGTGGATCTCATGGTCGCTGCGCGATCGTGCGGCAACCCACGCCCCGCCGTCGATCTCGATGACGGTCTCGAGGCGGACGTCATCTGTGGCCTGCGGCGCATCCCGCCGAGCGACCACGCGGCCGTTCACGATCAGCTCTACTGAGCCGATGATCGGCTGTGCGGCGCGCGCGCGGACGTGCGCCTCGAGGTGTCCGCCGGACGCCGGAAGGGACAGGACGTCGCCGGGCTCGTGCCCGTCGACGGACAGCTCGATTACCGGTCCGGATGTGGCGAACGTCCGGCCTGCGCGCACGGCGGCGGACCATGCCTCGAATGTCGGGGGCTCGTCCGGATCGAGCCGGGCGTAGGTGCGGACCGCGCCCACCGGTACCTCAGCGGACATCTTGTCGGTGCCGCCCAGGACCGGCACCCGGTAGCCGCAGTTGAGGAATCGGTACCACTCGAGGATCGACGGATTATCGAGACCCGGGGCGAAGCACTGCATCTCGATGGCGTCGATCCGTCCGGCGACGATGCCGGCAGCGATCTCAGCAAAGGGCAGCGGAAAATGCGCCCCGACGACGAGACCGCCCTCGGCGTGGCAGCGATCGGCCCAGTCGCTCAGGAGCTCCGTGATCGCCCCGCCGATGCGACCTTCGGGGGCGCCGCCCGCAGCCAGCGGTACGACCGGGTGCCTCGCCCCGAGCAGCGCCAGGTGACCGAGCATGTTCTGGCGGTTCTCCGTCCCGACGAACACCATGTGGCGACCGCTCGGATCCTTCTGCGAGCCCCAGGGCAGGTCCGGGATGCTCGTGAACTCGTCACCCAGTTGCGTCGCAAGCACATGGACGAACGTCAGGTCCTCCGCCGCCGCCTGGAGTAGTGCGGTCGAAGGGGCCAGGAAATGGACGTGCGAGTCCGACGAACGCCAGCCTGCGGCGCGCAGGTCGATCGGCCGATCGAGCGCGATGACGAGGTCACGGGTGTCGGGACCCACCACCACCGACTTCCGCACGGGCCGGTGATCGAATCCCTTCACGACTTCGACCGTCACGCCCCCGATCGGGAGGTCGATCTGGAACGTGCCCGGGACATACGCATAGGTGTCCCGACCCAGGATCAGGCCGGCGCCGCTGTCCTCGCAGATGCCCGGGTTGATCTCCTCGCGGTGGCCGAGCGGCGGCAGGTACCGACCATCCGATGCAACGAACCTGACCCGGGCCGGCGTCGCCTCATCGTCGACCGACAGGCGGACGTCTACCCGGACAGCCGCACCGGGAAGTGGCTGGATCGTGATCCGGCCGTCAGGGCTCACCGCCTCGGTATCGAGATCGGCGACCCCGACCGCCCATCCGATGAAGCTGATCCGGGCGTCGGGGGCCACCGTGAGATCCAGGACCGAGCGCGTCCCGGTGTCGGCCGGGGTCGGCCCACCACGCCTGGCGGCGTTCGGATGTCCCCAGCCGATCGGACCTTCGGCGCGGGTGCTAGCAGGGGGCTCCCGCAGCGGGCGGGACTGGATAGCCATCCCGAGGTCCACGTCCGGGAGTCCGCGGGCCGGACCCGTGATCAGGAGCTGCCGGCGTGGTGCCAGCACCAGTGGGTCCGCCGTACCGCGGAACAGGGTCAGCGCTGCGATGACGACGTCCGTGCCCGCCCGCCCATCGCCGAGTGGGACGAGGCGCAGTCTCACGGGCTCCGCATTAGCGCCCAGCGGTATCGCGTGGAGCCAGTAGGTAGCGTCATCACGGGCGGTCGGGACGAAGTCGGCGACCCCAGTCTGGGCCGCTCCCCACGAACCGGGAAGCATCGTTAGTGCCCCTGCGTGGCCGGCCGGGGCGTAGCGGCCGGGCGACTGGCGTGGGTGCGGCCCTCGCCAGTTGATCGTCTCGTCGGAGCGATGGCCGATAGCGGCGAAGGGCAGGAAACCCCACCCGATGATCCCGTCGGCGATCTCGAATCGCCGACGCACGTCCACCACCCGGGTGTCACCGTCGGCGAAGGTGATCTCGTATCGGGCGAGTGGCTGGCCGGTCGGCAGGACCCATCCCACCGGTGTCCCGGGGGACCGCTCGCCCCGGGCATCGCGCCAGCTGTCGGCGAAGTGGGCGACCACCAGGTGGCTGGCGAGGCCATGACCTCGCAGATCGATCGTCAGCTCGTCGCGGACCAGGACCCAGCGGCGCCCGGCCGCCCTCGTCCCCAGGTCGAAGGGCAGGCCCCGGAACACGGACGCCCCGTCCGGAAGCCGCTTGAGGGCCCGTCCGTAGAGCGGGTGGAAGCGGGCGCCAACCTCACGGTCCGAGGCGTTCCATTCCGACGACAGGTCGACCGGATGCGCCAGTCGCGTCGCGGACCCGCGGCGCCCGGTGGTCATGACTCCGACCCTCCCCGACCGATATTGACGTGGGGTGAGCCGCGATGATACCTTCTCTGCAATCGGTTGCGCAAGGAGAAACGGATGGGCGTTGTCCGACTCACCGTGGGTCAGGCCATCGTTCGCTACATGGCCCTCCAGTACGTGGAGCGGGACGGCCACCAGCAGCGCTTCATCGCGGGTGTCTGGGGCATCTTCGGACATGGCAACGTGGCCGGCCTCGGGCAGGCCCTCGAGGAGCTCGGGGATGCCGAGGAGATGCCGTATCTCCGGCCGCAGAACGAGCAGGCGCAGGTACACATGGCTGCCGCGTTCGCCCGCCACCGCAACCGCCTGCAGACGTACGCCTGCATCTCGTCGGTCGGGCCTGGTGCGCTGAACATGGTCACCGGCGCCGCCGGGGCGACCGTCAACCGGATCCCGGTCCTCCTGTTGCCGAGCGACTACTTCGCGAATCGGATCCCCGATCCCGTGCTCCAGCAGGTCGAGCATCCGATCGAGCGTGACTCCAGCGCCAACGATGCCTTCCGCCCGGTCTCGCGGTTCTTCGATCGCATCTCGCGTCCGGAGCAGCTCATCGCCTCCCTGCCCGAAGCCTTCCGGGTGCTGACGGATCCGGCGGAGACCGGGGCGGTCACCATCTCCCTGCCCGAGGACGTCCAGTCGGAGGCGCACGACTGGCCCGATCGCCTCTTCGAGCGTCGCGTGTGGCGGGTGCGGCGCCCGCTGCCGGAGAAGGCCGATCTCGCGGACGCGGTCCGCCTCCTCACCGCGGCGAAGGCACCGCTGATCGTGGCCGGCGGCGGCGCGGTCTATTCCGAGGCGACGGCAGAGCTCTCGGCTTTCGCGACCCGCTTCGGCATCCCGGTGGTGGAGACACAGGCCGGCAAGGGCGCGCTCTCCTGGGACCACCCGATGAACGCGGGACCGGCCGGCACCAACGGCGGGCTGGCCGCGAACCGGCTGGCACGCGATGCCGACCTCGTCCTGTGCGTGGGCACCAGGATGGGCGACTTCGTGACCGCGTCGAAGACGACATTCCAGCATCCCGATGTCAGGTTCATCGGTGTCAACATCGGTCCGATGGATGCCCACAAGCTGCGTGGGTTGCCGCTCGTCGCCGACGCGCGCGAGGCTCTGCGCGCCCTCGACGCCGCACTCGCGGCGGCCGGATACGCGGGGACGTCCGCGCCCTATCGGGAGCAGGCGGCGACCCTGAAGCGCGAATGGGACGCGATCGTGACCGACCTGCGCACCGTGAACGGCGAGCCGGGCAATCTCGGGCAGGCCGAGGTGATCGGCATCGTCAACGATGCGGTCGGCGGCCACGCGACGGTGATCTGCGCGGCCGGCAGCCTGCCCGGCGACCTGCTGCGGCTGTGGCGGGTCGAAGACCCAAAGGCATATCACGTCGAGTACGGCTTTTCCTGCATGGGCTACGAGATCGCCGCCGGGTTGGGCGTGGCTCTCGCGGAGCCGGACCGCGAGGTCGTAGTGATGGTCGGCGACGGTTCGTACCTGATGATGAATTCGGAGATCGTCACGGCGGTCGCGGAGGGTCTGAAGCTCACGATCGTGGTCCTCGACAACCACGGTTTCCAATGCATCCTCGCGCTCCAGCGGGCGGTCGGCGTGCCGGACTTCGGCAACGAGCTCCGTTTCCGCGACCATGCCAGCAACCGGTTGACCGGCCCGTATGTGCCGATCGACTTCCGACAGCACGCCGAGGCGATGGGCGCGCTCGCCCTGCACGCCTGCACGCCGGACGAGCTGCGCGACGCACTCGCCCAGGCCCGGGCGGCTGACCGGATCACCGTGATCGCGGTTCCGACGGAACCCGAAAAGCGGGTCCCAGGCTTTGAATCCTGGTGGGACGTGCCGGTCGCGGCGACAAGCGGGCAGGAGGGTGTCCGCGACGCGAGGAAAGGCTACGAACACGCCCGCCGCCGACAACGGACCGATCTGCATTGAGAGCGAGACCGCCGCGGCATCCAGCCTTGCCCGACAGATCCGAGTAGAAAGGAGAAATCCATGCCCGGACCCGGGGTCGAGCTGATCGGTGCCGAGGAGACGGCCGAGGTGTTGCAGGTGCTTCAGAGTGGCTTCCTGAGCCGCTACGGCCCCTCGGACAATCCCGCCTTCGGCGCGAAGGTCCATCACGTGGAGGAAGCGATCGCCAAGCTGACCAACGTCCGCTACGGGCTGGCCCTCCACGGCGGTGGCTCGGCTGCGATCTGGATCACCCTCCTGAGCCTGGGTATCGGGGCCGGCGATGAGGTGATCGTGCCGGGCTTCACGTACGTCGCCTCCATCTCGGCCATCGTCTACGCCGGCGCGACGCCGGTCCTGGCGGAGGTCGACCAGACCTTCGATCTCGACCCGGTGGACGTTGAAGCCAAGATCACCCCGCGGACGGCGGCCATCCTCGTCGTCCATATGCTCGGCGCGCCGGCGCGCCTCAACGAGTTGAAGGCCATCGCCGATCGCCACGGCATCCCGCTCGTCGAGGACTGCGCCCAGGCATTCGGCGCCACCTACCAGGGCAGGGGTGTCGGCGGGATCGGGACGGCAGGCACGTTCAGCTTCAACGAGTACAAGACGATCACCTGCGGCGACGGCGGGATGATCGTCACCGACGACCAGGCGCTGTACGAACGCGCCTTCGCCATGCACGATCAGGGTCACGCCCCGTTCCGGCTCGAATCCAAGTACGCACCCCGCCCGTTTCTGGGCATGAATTTCCGGATGACCGAGCTGTCCGGCGCCGTACTGCTGGCGCAGGTCCGCAAGCTGGACGTGATCACGTCGCATCTGCGGGCCAACAAGGCGATCGTCAAGGACATGCTGATGGAGGTCCCGGCGATCGACTTTCGGACGCTGACCGACGCGGAGGGGGACCTGGCCACCCATCTTGTGGTCGTGCTCCCGTCCGGCGAGATGGCCCGCAGGGTAGCCGAGGAGGTCGGTGCCCTGACCCTGTCAGAGTCGGGCTGGCACACCTACAGCAAGATGAACCATCTGTTGGAGAAGCGGACCGTGTCCGGCAAGGGCTGCCCGTTCGATTGCGGCGACGCCGGCCATAGTCACGGTGACTACCGGGTCGGGATGCTGCCCCGGACCGACGCCCTGCTCGAGCGCTCGATCAGTATCGGGATCGGCGTCCGCGACGCGAACCTGGCGCCGTTCGGGCTCCGGATGCGCGACGGGGAAACCGAGGCTCGAAAGGTCGGGGCCACATTCCGGGATGCCGTGATCAAGCACCGGGCGTGACCGTCGGGGACCGTCGATGATCGAGGCCGTCGTCATCGGCAGGGTCGGAGTCGACTTCACGCCGGCGACGCCACGGATGTCGCTGGCCGCCACTGACGCGTTCGTCAGGGCCGTCGGCGGATTTGCCGGGAACATCGGCACCGGCCTCGCCCGATTGGGGATCGGCACCGCGGTGATCTCCGGGGTCGGCGACGACGGGCACGGCGACCACGTGCGTGCGTTCCTCGCACGGGAAGGGATCGACGTCGGGCCGATCGTGACGCGCCCGGGTTCCAGGACACAGGTCGCCTTCTTCGAAGTCTGGCCGCCGGAGCACTTCCCGGTGACCTTCTACCGGCCCCCACCCTCGCCCGAGACGCAGTTGACGGTCGCCGACCTCCCGACGGAACTGCTCGAGCAGGCGCCGCTGACCATCGTCTCGGGGACACTCCTGGCGACCGAGCCGGCGCGCTCCACGACGTTCCGGATGCTCGAGGGTCGCCTGGCCTCCCGCCACCGACGCCCTGCCTCATGGACGATCCTCGATCTCGACTGGCGCCCGACCCTGTGGGACGACGCAGACGAGGCCCCCGTCGTCATCGAGCGGGCGGCCCGGATGTGCGACGTCCTCATCGGTAGCGACGGGGAGTTCGTGGCGGCGCGCCTTGGCCCGGACGTCGCCCAGGACCCGGGTCCCACTCTGATCGTGCTCAAGCACGGTCCGCACGGTGTCTCGCTGGTGACGAGTATGAGGCGGCACTCCCTGCCGGGGATCGCCATTGAGGTGCTGTGCGGGATCGGTGCCGGCGACGCGCTCACTGCCGCATTCGCGGCCGGTCTCCTGCGCGGTATCGACCCGGCGGTCGCCGTGCAGCGAGGTAACGCCGCGGGGGCGATCGTCGCGTCGCGACTCATGTGCAGCACGGCGATGCCGACCCCGGACGAGATCGACAGGCTGCTCGCACGACTCGCGGCGGGACCGCAGGAGGCGCTCCCGTGACCACGCCCGACCGACCGACGGGACCGGTGATCCATCCGGCCAAGCTGCCGATGCACATTCCACCCGAGTCCCTCCATATCCGCCCCGACGCCGACGGCGCCGTGGCGACGGACCCGGCCCGCTCAGGCTGGCGGTACCTGTCGTTCCGGGCCTTCGGGCTCGACGCGGACGAGACGGTCGTCCTCGATCGTCCGGACCAGGAGGCCGCGATCGTCACCATCTCCGGCGGCGGCGTCGAGATCGCGTTCGATCGGGGTCCCGGCCTTCACCTCGCGGGCCGGCCATCGGTCTTTGAAGGCATGCCGTGGAGCGCCTACATCCCGGCCGGCACGACCGCGCGCATCATCGGCCGGCCACTCCCCGGGCGGCGGGCGGTCGTCGCAGTGGCACAGGCCCCGCTCACCGGACGGACCGGCGTCGCCACCGGGCCGGTCGTCGTGGGACCGGGAGACCTCGAGATCGAGATCCGCGGCGCCGGCAACGCCACCCGGCAGGTCAACAACATCATGATGCCGGGCTTTCCCGCAGACCGGCTGCTCATCTGCGAGGTGTTCACGCCATCGGGCAACTGGTCGGGCTGGCCGCCCCACAAGCACGACGTGGACGATCCGCCGCGGGAGGCAGTCCTTGAGGAGACGTACTTCTACCAGATGAGCCGGCCCGAGGGTTGGGCGATCCAGCGTGTCTACCACCGCGACGGCTCCCGTGATCGGCTGATGCCGGTCCGACACGGCGACCTGGTGATCGTCGACCAGGGCTATCACCCGTTCGCCTCGACCCAGGGCTATGACGCCTACTACCTGAACGCGCTGGCCGGCGATCGGCGCACGATGGCCAACACGGACGACCCCGACCTCGCCTGGGTCCGCTCCCTGTGGCCCGCGATGGCGCCGGATCCCCGGCTGCCCCTCGTTCGGCCGTGACGCCCGAACCGGCCGGCGCCCCCCGTGCGTCGACCGCGACGGCAGCGCCGGCGCGCGCGAGCGCCTCGGCAGTCGGCCGGCGCCGGCGACTGCTCCGCCTCGGCGGCCCACGTGGCGTCATCGCGGGCATTGCCATCGATCACCGGGACAGCCTCCGGGTCATGCTCGAGCGACGGGGAGTCAATGGGCTGAACAGCGCGGATCTCCGGTCTATGAAGCTCCGCCTCGCGAGGTCGCTCGCGCCCTCGGCGACGGCGATCATGCTCGACGAGGAGCTCGGGCGACTCGCGCTCGAGGCCGGGGCCGTCCCCGCGTGGATCGGACTGATCATGCCGCTGGAGGCGCAGGGCTACGAGAGCGTGGGGGAACACCCGACGACCACCCTCCTGGACGACTTCTCGCCTTCCGACGCGCTCCGCTACGGGGCCGACGCCTGCAAGCTGCTGCTCCCGTACCGCGTGGACGACGCAGGCTCGGCCGCCTGTCAGGCGAGGCTCGTCACAACGACGGCCGCCGCCTGCCACGAGCTGGGGCTCCCGCTCGTCATCGAGCCCGTCGTCTACCGGCGACCGGGCGAGACCGCAGGGGCGTACGCCGCCGCGTACACGCGACTCGTGCTCGGTGCCGTGGGAAAGCTCGAGCCCCTCGGCGCCGACCTGCTCAAGTTGCCGTTCCCGGTGCTGGACCGGGGAGCGACGACAGAATCGGCGGCTCTCGAGGCATGCCGGGCCCTGGCCGAAGTCTGCGCTGAGACGCCGTGGGTGATCCTCGGGGCCGCCGTGGAGACCGATACGTTCGTCGAACAGATCCGGCTCGCCGGGACGGCGGGCGCCTCGGGCTTCCTTGCCGGCCGCGGGATCTGGGGCGCCGCACTCGGACCGGACGCCGACGAGACAGAGCGCGTCGCGACCCGAGTGTGTCGCCCTAACCTTGAGCGCTGCCGCGAGATGGCGGAGCGTGTGGCGAAGCCGCTGCACGCTGGCGGGAACGGCTGAGACAGCCGCCTACCACGCATGTTGCCTATCGTCGCGGGAGTGCTCACCGCCCTGTGCTTCGCCATCTCTACGCTGGCGTCGGCGCGCGCAAGCCGTCTCGCCGGAGCTGCCCCGACCGTGGCCGGGGTCATGATCGTGGGGTCCCTCCTCGTGCTGCCGGTCGCCGTGGCGGTGTCGCCGCTGCCCGCCGTCCCAGCGGTACCAGTCGAGACCCTCATCCTGGCGGCGCTGGCCGGCGCCGCGAACGTAGGCGGTCTGCTGCTTGCCTATGCCGCCTATCGGATCGGTGCCGTCGGGATCATCTCGACGATCGGATCGACGGAGGGCGCGATCGCGGCGGTATTGTCCGTCCTGGCCGGGCAGACGCTCGCGGCGGGATCGGGGCCTGCCCTGGTCGTGGTCGTGGTCGGCGTGGTACTGGCAGCGACAAGCGGCGGTCATGAGCTCGAAGACGGCGTCGCGATCAGCCGTGCGCAGTCCCTGCGGGCGGCGGAGTTGGCGGCCTGTGCGGCAAGCCTGTTCGGGCTGGGACTATTCGTGACCGGGCAGGTCAGTGCGACGCTCCCGGCGGCATGGATCATCCTCGCAGGCCGGCTCGTCGGCGTCGCCGCGGTGGGTATTCCACTCTTCCTCACGGGGCGCCTCCGGTTCCCCCAAGCGGCCCTCCCCTTCGTCCTGGTGACCGGGTTCATCGAGGTCGTGGGCTTCGCCTCGTTTTCCGCCGGGGCTCGCGAGAACGTCGCTCTCACCTCGGTGCTCGCCTCGACGTTCGCGCCGGTCGCCGCGGTGGCCGCCTTCGTCCTCTTCAGGGAGCGCCTCGCCCCACGCCAGATAGTGGGGATCGCTTTCGTTGTCGTCGGCATCGCCGTCCTGGGGGTGCTCGCCGCGTCATGAGGAGCCATCCGATGCGCCTGGTCTACAACTCCAACTCGACGATGCACCTGCCGGTGCTGATGCAGATCCGCGTCGCGAGGGAAACCGGCTGGGACGGGATCTTCGTGCGGCAGGAACCTGTCCGGAGGTACCTGGCGCAGGGATACGACCCTGAGAGTCTGCGCGACGCGTTGCAGGGTCTCGAGCCCGTGAACCTCGGCGCGCTCCCCGACGTCGAACGCTGGCGAGCGCATGAGCGGGCGGCGATGCTGCGTGAGGCCGAGGCGCTCACCGAGCTTGCCGTCGACATCGGCGCGTCCCATGTGCAGCTCCTGACCGGCCCCGTCACGCCGGGCGGCTCGTACAGTGGACCGGCCGAGCTGTCCCCGGCCGAGTTGCGACGGGTCACGGCGGACGGGATGCGGGCCGTCGCCGATCTCGGCGCCCCGCACGGGATCCGGTACTACCTGGAGCCGGTGGCGTGGACGCCGCTCGCTCCGCTTGCCCGGGCGGTCGAGGCCGTCGACGCGACCGAGCGTGACAGCGTGGGCCTGGTCCTCGACTTCTGGCACTTGTGGCAATGCGGAACCACGCCGGACGAGGTCGCCGGCCTCGAGCCGCGGATCATCTTCGGGGTCGACTTTGCGGATTCGCTCGGACCGGCCGGCAGGCCAGGGCCCGACCAGCGGTCTCGTTGCGTCTGGCCGGGTGAGGGCGTCATCCCGCTCCGGGCCTGGGTCGACGCCGTGCGCTCCACCGGCTTCGACGGCTGGTGGGACAACGAGCTCTACAGTCCGCTCCACTGGGAATCGGCCGATCCGTTCGCCGTCGGCGCAGGCCTGCTCGAGGTTCTCAGGAAGTTGCTGCGGGATTGACCTGCATTCGGTTATGTTGACGTTGCCAAGACCCGATGCTATGGTTTGCGCAATCGGTTGCAACGATGGAGGGTGCGGTCCAGATGCATGCTTCCCGCCGCGATCTTCCCGCTGCCGCTGTCGCGGTCTAGGCCGAGCCCAGCCGCATGGCAGTGGATGGGAACGGTCCGCGCCGTCGCATCCTCCTGAAGGATGTCGCCCAACGGGCGAACGTCTCCGGCTCGTCCGCGTCTCGCGCCCTCGCGGACGACCCGCGCATCAGCCTCGCCACCCGCCAGGCGGTCAAGACCGCGGCAGCCGACCTGCAGTACGTACCGAATGCGGCAGCCCGCAGCCTCCGCGTCCGCCGGACGCGCACCTTGGGCCTCCTCCTGCCCGATCTGCGCGATCCCGTCCACGGGCAGGTCGCGTCCGCGTTCGAACAGGAAGCACGCCAGCAGGGGTATTGCGTGATGGTCGTGGCCGGCGAGCGGGATCTCGTGCGCGAGCGGCTGGCGCTGCGCATCTTCGCGGAGCACGGGACGGATGGCGTCGCGATCGTGTCGAGCGTGCTCTCGCCCAGGGAATTGCGGGAGCGGGTCGATCCGGACCGGCTCGTCCTCGTCTGGCCGGACCATCGCAGCCTGCCTCGCCGTGACGGTCCGCGCGTTCCCGGGGTGATCCAGACCGATGATGCGAGCGGCGTGCGAGCCGCGGTCGACCACCTGGTAGAGAGTGGTTGCCGACAAGTCGCGTACGTCGCGAGTGGTGTCCGCGACTCGAACACGACCCGCGCCGAGACTGTTGCGGCGACGCTGCGCAGTCGAGGCATCCGCACTCCGATGCACACGTTCGTGGGCTCCGTTGACGCGTGGCGCGCCCCTGGCGACCTCGCCGCCGAGATCGCGGCCAACCTGCCCGAGGCGATCGTCTGTTACGACGACCAACTGGCGCTCGGGCTCATGGATGCGCTCCGGAATCTCGGTCTCCGGGTCCCGGACGACGTCGGGATCGTCGGGTTCGACGGGATCCCGTACGCCGGGATCTCCAATCCCCGATTGACGACCGTGGCGGTGCCGTCCGCGGAGATGGGCCGCATCGCGGCTTCGTCTCTCATCCGGGCGGTCCACGAGGGCGTCCTGCCGGACGGCGTGATGCTGCCGGTGGAGATCGTCGTCCGCGAGAGCACGCGGAGCCTGCCGGTGCGCGGCGGTCGATCGTGACCTCCGTGCCCGATCCTCGATGGATCGCGCCGCGCGACGTCCGGCCGATCCATTGCCGTTGACTCCGGACGGTGGAGTCGGTCCACAGGCCGACCTGGACGAGCTCGCCCGACGCGGCCGACTGCTGGTGGTCGACACGGTCGCGCACAGTGGCGCCGGTCATATCGGCGGGCCGTTGTCGGCCATGGACCTGCTCGTCGCGCTATACTTTGGGGTCCTCCGGATCCGTCCGGACGAGCCGGACTGGCCAGATCGCGACCGATTCATCCTGTCGAAGGGCCACTCCGCGATCGGGCTCTACGTGGTGATGGCGCTCCGCGGCTACTTCCCGGTGGCGGAGCTCGCGTCCTTCGATACCGGCGACAGCCGGCTGCAGGGTCATCCGGATATGACCCGACTGCCCGGTTTGGAGGCGTCAACGGGTTCGCTCGGCCAGGGCCTCGCGGTCGGACTCGGGATCGCCCTTGGGGCGCGGATGCGCGGTCTCGGCGTACACACCTTCGTCATGCTCGGTGACGGCGAGACCCAGGAGGGGATGGTCTGGGAGAGCGTGATGGTCGCCGCGAAGTACGGGCTCGGCAACCTCACGGCGATCGTCGACTGCAACGGCCTGCAGCAGTACGGCTGGCCGCCGGCGCCGGGCGACGAGGGCCGCGGCGATCGACGCGACCCGCTTGCCGGGGCCCGCCTCCGCGATGCGCTGGAAGCCTTCGGCTGGCGCGTGCTCGAGGTCGACGGCCACGACGTCGAGGCGATCGTCGCGGCCTGCGCGGATGCCCGCGGGGCGGCTGCGGGATCGCAGCCCACGGCCATCCTGGCGAGGACCGTGAAGGGGCGCGGCCTGTCGTTCACCGAGGGCCGCTTCGAGTGGCATGCTCGCGTCGCCACAGCCCACGAAGTGGCCGCAGCGAGACTCGAGCTCGGGTTCGAGCACCCCGGTGAGGCAGGGCCGTGACGCGGCCGATGCGCGATGCCTGGGCCGAGACCCTGTGCGACCTCGCTGTCGAGAACCATGACCTCCTCGTCCTCGACGGCGACCTCGCGACATCCACCCGTGCCGACCGCTTCGCCGTCGCGCACCCTGACCGCTTCCTCCAGATGGGCATCGCCGAGCAGAACATGGTCGGCGTCGCCGTCGGACTGGCGACCCTTGGCTACGTGCCGTGGCTCTCGTCGTTCGCCGTGTTCTTCACCCATCGCGCCGTCGACCAGGTCCGGATGCTCGTCGCCCAGACTCACGCGAACGTGAAGATCGGCGCCGCTTATGCGGGTCTGCTGACCGGCTTCACCGGCAAGACCCACCAGGACGTCCAGGACCTCGCGATCATGCGGGCGATGCCGGGTATGACCGTCCTCGCCCCGGGCGACGCGACCGAGTGCGTGGCGGCCGTGCGCTGGGCGACCGGGACGCCTGGGCCGGTCTACCTGCGTCTGGCGCGTGACGCCGGACCGGATCTCTTCGACGACACGTATCTGTTTGAACCCAGGCGCGTGGTCCCCCTGCGCGACGGATCGGACGTGCTGATCGTCTCGACCGGGATGCAGTCGGCCCGCTGCCTCGCCGCGGCGACCCTCCTCGAGACCATGGGGATCTCGGCCGGCGTCCTGCACGTGCCGTCATTGAAACCCGTCGACGCAGCGGCCGTCGCGGAGGCAGCGCAACGCGTCCGCCTCGTGGTGAGTGCGGAGGAGCACACGATCATCGGCGGCCTGGGCGGCCTTGTGGCCGAGATCCTCAGCGAGCGTGAGCCCCGCCGGCTCGTGCGGATCGGCATCCAGGACACGTGGGGCGAGTCCGCCCCGAATGCCTTCCTACTCGACCGACATGGGCTGTCGCCCGAACGCGTTGCCGAGCGCGTCGTCATGGAATTCTCCCGCACGGCCGAGCCGTCTCGTGCCGCGGGTCGGTGAGCGGTCGATGGTAGTCGCCACGGAGGTGACCGGATGAGCACATTCAAGGTGAAGAACCCGAAGAGCATCGGGGTCGCGTTCCTGGGCGTGGGACGAATGGGGCAAACCCATATCCAGACCCTCGCCGGGGTGCGCAACGTTCAGATCGTCGTCGTCGCCGACCCGGACCTCGCTGCGGCCGAACTCGCACGCGACATGGCGCGTGTGGACCGGGCCACGACGGACGCACTGGGCGCTATCAACGACCCTGCCGTCGAGGCCGTCGTCATCGTCACCCCGACGGCAACGCACGCGAGCCTCATCGAGGCGGCCCTTCGCGCGGGCAAGGCGGTCTGGAGCGAGAAGCCGATTGCCCTCGACCTCGCCGAGACCAACCGCGTGGTCACCCTCTGGCGCGAGACGGGCCTGCCCGTCCAGTTGGGGTTCATGCGACGCTTCGATCCCGGCTACGTCCGCGCGAAGGAGCTCATCGCCTCGGGCGAGCTCGGGCGGATTGAGCAGTTCCGCTCGTACTCGCGGGATACTTATCCGCCGTCGGCGGCCTTCATCCGCGACAGCGGCGGGTCGTTCCTGGACATGAGCGTGCACGACTTCGACCTGGCCAGGTTCCTGGTCGGGGAGGTCGAGGAGGTCTCCGCGTGGGGCAGCGTCCTGTTCGACGACCGGTTCGGCGACGGTGGCGACATCGATACCGCGGTCACGATGCTCCGCTTCCGGAACGGAGCCCTGGGCGTCGTCGAGATGTCGCGCCATTCCGCATGGGGCTACGACATTCGGACCGAGGTGGCCGGCGCGGCAGGCAAGGTCGTCGTCGAGGCGCCCCAGAAGACGAACGCGACCTTTTCGCGGCGGTTCGGGTTCGAGGGCGACCACTACGAAAACTTCCCAGACCGATTCGAGGTCGCCTACAAGCTCGAGCTGGAGGCGTTCTTCGCCGCGCTCGGCGAAGGGGTCACGCCGACGCCAGGCCCAGAGGACGCGTTCGAATCGCTTCGGCTGGCCGTCGCGGCGAGGCTCAGCTGGCGGAAGGGCCGGCCAATCCGGCTGGATGACGTCTCCGCAGGGGTCCCGGCGTGAGCCCGGAGGTGACCCGTCACGTGCGCCCCGTGTCGGGTCCAGGGACCCTCCTCGAGATCACGCCGACGAGTGTCGGTTGGCGCTACCTGTCGTTCCGGGTGCTGTCCCTCGCTCCAGGGGAGGCGGTCGAGGGCGATACAGCCGGGAACGAGAGCGCCATCGTCCCGCTCCGCGGCGCAGGCTGGTTCGCCTTCGGCGGCGAGAAGCATCCCGTCTCCCGGAAGGACGTCTTCACGGAGAAGCCCCACGTCGCCTACCTGCCGCCCGGCACGGCATGGTCGATCGGCGCCGTGACTGCCTTCGAAGTCGCGTTCGGCTCCGCACCGGCGTCGGGGCTCTATCCGGCTCGCCTCTATGCGCCCGCCGACCTGCCGAGCTTCGTCCGCGGTGGCGCCAACGTCAGCCGCGGGGTGACCTGCACGGTGGATCCGACGTTCCCGTCGGAACGGCTCATCGCCTACGAGATCCTGACCCCGAGCGGCAACTGGTCGAGCTTCCCGCCTCACAGGCACGATGGGCGGTCCGGCACCAGTTACCACGAGGAGTCGTACTACTACCGCCTGTCCGTGACGGACGGGTTCGCGATCCAGCGTCTGTATACCCGCGACACCGATCTCGACGTCTCGATCACCGTGGCAGACGGGGACTTGGTGCTGGTCCACGAGGGCTACCACACCGTGGTGGCCGCACCGGGCACCAACGCCTACTACCTCAATTTCCTCGCGGGTGACACGAAACCGGTGACCCAGCTCAACGACCCGGCTTACGCGTGGATCACCGATGACTGGGCTGGGCGGCCGATCCCAATCCCGCTCGAGCCCACGTCCTGACCGCGTCGCCGATCGTCAGAGCCGGGTCGCGTCCGGCAGCGATGCACGCCCCCGGCTGCGGAGGGTCTCGAGGCTGGCATCGAAGAACTGCACCATCCGGGCACGTTCGTCCGAGTCTGCCACCGCGGCCAGCTCGGCGACCCAGGTCCGCGCGCCGATGATGATCTGCTCAACGCCCGCCGCGTCTTCCATCGACGGGACGAGAGGTCGATCCCGCACCTCCACATAGACGGGCGAGGTGTGCGCGGCCATGGCGGTCGCGAACGCCGAGCTGATCTCATTCCCGCTGCGTGACCGGGCCGCGATCCAGGCTCCGGCCGCGACCTCGACCGTTTCGTGGAGGCCGAGCTCGGTCGATCCTGCCGCCGCGCTGGTGGCCGCTACAACACGGCCGTTCACGACCAGCTCCAGGACCGTGATCACGGGCTGGGCGGCGCGCGCCTGTGCCGTGACCTCGAGGCGACCACCCGACCGGACGCGGATCACATCCCCCGGCTCGTGTCCCTCCACCGCGATCTCCAGGATCGGGCCGGACGTGACGAAGGTCCGACCAGCCCGGACGGCAGCCGCCCAGGCGTCGAACGTGAGCGGCTCGTCGGTGAGCAGGTGACCGTACGTCCGGACGGCACCGATCGGGACCTCGGCCGACATCTTGTCCGTCCCGGCCACGATCGGCAGACGGTAGCCGAGGTTGAGGAAGCGGTACCACTCAAGCACGGACGGATCGTCCAGGCCCGGTGCCAGCGCCTGGGTCTCGAGGGCGTCGATCTTGCCTGCCACGATGTCGGCCGCGATCTCGGCGTATGGCAACGGAAAATGAGCGGCCACGACAAGCCCGCCGGCGGCCCGGCAGCGATCGGCCCAGTCGGCGAGGAGGACGCTCAACGCCCCGGCCATCCGACCCTCGGGCGGGCCCGCGCTGGCGAACGGCTGGACGGGCCGGTGGGCACCGAGCAGCGCCAGGTGGCCCAGCACGTTCTGGCGGTTTTCGGTTCCGACCACGACGATGCGGCGACCCGCAGGATCGGCCATCGAGCCCCACGGCAGGTCCGTGACGTTCGTGAACAGGTCGCCCCACTGGGCAGCCAGCAGATTCACGAGGTCGACGTCCTCCGCCGCCGCCTGGAGTAGTGCGGTCGATGGGGCGAGGAAATGGACGTGCGTGTCGGCGGTGACCCATCGCCCGGCGTGGAGGTCGATCGTCCGGTCGAGTGGAAGCTCCAGCCGGCCCATCGTCGGATCGACTTCGAGTCGGGCGTGATGCGGCGCGCGGTCGAATCCTCCAACGACCTCGACCTCTACCGCGCCGACCGGCAGCTCGATCGCGAACCGGCCGGGGACGTAAGCATACGTGGACGATCCCAGGATCAGGTCCCCGCCGGTGTCTTCGTAGAACGCCGGGTTGACCTCGTCGCGGTGGCCGACCGGTGGCAGGTAGCGACCATCGGCGGCGGTGAAGCGGACCCGGGCGGGCACGCGTTCGCCAGTGGTCCGATCGACGATCTCCACCTCGACCGGCACGCATGGTGCGGGCAGGACCTCGATCGAGCGCCGGCCGGCAGGGTCGAGCGGCGGGACCCCGGCCAGCAGCTCGCGCCCGGACACACTCCAGCCATCGAGGTCGACCAGGGCGTCGGGCGCGATCGCCAGGTCGACGATGCTGGCGCCCGACGGGGTGCGGTCGGGGTTGGCGCGCGACGTTCCCCAACCCACGATGACGTTCGCGTTCGTCGGCGATGAAGGGGCGACCGGCGCCTGACGCAAGCGGATGATGGTGCCGAGGTCGACCTCCGGGGGGCGTCCGGCCAGACCGTCGACACGCACCGCGAACCGCGGCCCGCGCGCCAGCGGATTGCTCGATCCGCGGAACAGCGTCACGGCGGCCACGATCACGTCGCTCCCCGGGCGACCCGCCGCGAGCGGCCCGAGATGCAGGGCGACCGGCTCGGCGCCCGCCTCCAGCTCGATCGCGTGGAGCCAAAGCAGCGCATCGTCGGTCGGGCTCGGAACGAAGTCGGACATACCGGTCTGGTTCGCCCCGTAAGTCCCGGGCATGATCGTCAGCGACCCCGAGTGGCCGGCCGCCGCGTAACGCCCGGGTACCTGGACCGCATGGGGACCGCGCCAGTCGACGACCTCATTGGCGAGGTGGCTGATCGCCGCGAACGCGGTCGACCCCCAGCCGAGGATCCCGTCGTTGATCTCGAACCGACGCCTGATCGTCCGGCTCGTCCTCCGCCCCGACCGGTCCACCACGGTGTACCGGGCGAGCGGCTCGCCGACCGGGACGACATGACCCACCGCGAGCTCGTCCGGGCGGCTGCCGGTATCGTCGCGCCACGCGTCGCACAGATGGGCGACGACGACGTGGCTGGCCACTCCGCTATCGCCCAGGTCGATCGTCGTCGGCGCGTCGACCAGGATCCAGCGCTGCGCGGTCGAGCCGGGCCCGAGGTCGAACGGAAGTCCGTGGAACACCTGCCGCCCGACAGGCAGACGTGGTAGGGCCGCCGCGTACTGGGCATGGAATCGGAGGGCGACCTGATGGTCGGTCGCGTTCCTCACTGGATCGAGATCGACCGGTCTCGCGAGCGGGCTCGAACGCCCCATCAGAGTGGTCTCGAAGCGGGATTTGGTCTCCGTATTGACGACGCCATGGACCGGACGCTAACATCGTACAAACGGTTGCACAAGAGGCTGCGAGATGTCCGGTCGAACCCCCGCCGCCCGACCATCGTGACCCCGATCGACATACCGGGGCCCCGGGCCACTCGGGCCAGGGGACTGGGACATGGCTGAGTCGACTCCCGCGATCGAACTGCGCGACGTGACCAAACGCTACGGCGACGCAGTGGCCCTCAGGGGCGTGTCACTCGAGATCCAGCAGGGCGAGTTCTTCTGCCTGCTCGGGCCGTCCGGCTGCGGCAAGACCACCACCCTCAATCTCATCGGCGGGTTCATTCCCCTCTCGTCCGGCGAACTCCGGATCGAGGGCCGCACCGTCAACGACTTGCCACCCCACAAGCGCAACGTCAATACCGTCTTCCAGAACTACGCCCTGTTTCCCCACATGACCGTTGCCCAGAACGTCGCCTTCGGTCTGCGGATGGAGAAACTGTCGAGCGCCGAGGTCACCAGGCGGACCGCCGAATACCTCGAACTCGTCGGGCTCACCGGCCTCACTCGCCGGCTGCCAGCCGAGCTGTCAGGCGGGCAGCAGCAGCGGGTGGCCCTGGCCCGTGCCCTCGCCAAGCGACCGGCCGTGCTCCTGCTCGACGAGCCACTCGGGGCGCTCGATCTCAAGCTCCGCAAGCAGATGCAGACGGAGCTCTCGCGCATCCACCGACAGGTCGGCACCACGTTCGTCTTCGTGACTCACGATCAGGAAGAAGCCCTCTCGATGGCGACCCGGATCGCGATCATGTCGGGCGGTCGAGTGATCCAGATCGGCACGCCGAGGGAGGTCTACGACCACCCCGCCGACCGGTTCGTGGCGGATTTCGTGGGCGAGACGAATTTCCTTCCGGGAACGGTCACGACCGAGTCCGGGCGACCCTTCTTCCAGCTCACGGGCGGCGGCCGAGTCGCGGCACCGACCGGTTCAGCCGAGGGGCCGGGAACGCTGATGGTCCGTCCCGAGTTCGCGTCGCTGCGACCGGTGGGCGAACCCGCCGCGGATCCCGGGATCACCGGGCGGATCGTCAACACGGCCTTCCTCGGCAACCACACCCGGATCACGCTCAGTACGTCTGCCGGCGACATCGTGACGGTCCGCCCGCACGGAACGAGTCTCAGGTCAACCCGCCTGGTTGAGGAATTGGGGGAGGAGGTGTGCGTATGGTGGCCCGCCGGCGACGCCGCACTGATCCACGACTGAGCAGGTCGGACTGAGCAGGTCGAACTGAGCAGGTCGAAGGGAAGCACGAGCGAGAGGAGCGTGGAATGAGTGATCCGATGAGGGAATACAGCCGACGGCAGTTCCTCAAGGCGACCGCAGCAGCTGGTGTCGCCGTGGGGCTCGGCGGCGTTGTGGCCGCCTGTTCGACGGCAGCCACGACGGCGGCGCCGACCGCTGCCGCGCCGGCCAGCGCAGCGCCGCCGAGCGTCGCGGCGGTGTCGGCGGCACCCAGCGTGGCGCCAACCGGCACGTTCAACTGGATGACCTGGAGCGATCACTGGTATCAGGCCCAGATGGACGTCCTCGCCACCAACAACAAGATCAAGTCGAGCATCACCAGCTTCAGCGACAACATCGATGCCTACACCAAGGTCAAGCAGGTGGGTGGGCAGATCGACATGGTGTCGGGCGACGCGCTGTGGGTCCCCCACTACTTCGAATCGGGCCTCATCGAGGCCTGGGACATCAACCAGCTCAAGGTCGCCAAGCAGCTCTACTCGGTCGCCCGGTCATTCCCCATCTGGACGAAGCCAGCAGGCTATCTCGGCTACCCGTTCGGGTGGTCGCCGGTCCAGATCTACTACGACCCGGCGCACGTAACACCGGCCCCCAACTCGTGGGATGTCCTGCTCGACCCGAAGTACAAGAAGCGCGTGGTCGTCGAGGATCAGCCGGTCGAGATCATGGCCTACATGGGCAAGTTGGCCGGGGTCAAGGACCCGTACAACATGACCCCCGCCGAGATCGCTCAGGCGAAGGCGCTGCTCATCCAGCTCAAGCCGAACATCCTTCGCCTCGCCCCTCAGAACACCGACACGATCGCCGCGCTCAAGAACGGAGAGGCCTGGATCGCCACCGGCAACCTCGGCACGGAAACTCGGGTCAAGGACCAGGGCGGTCCGCAGCTGAATGTCTTCACGCCCAAGGAGGGGACGATCGGCTGGATGGACTCCGAGATGATCGTCAAGGGCGGCGCGAACCAGAACCTCATCATGCCGTTCCTGGAGCTAGCCGAGCAGGCCGAGTACATCGCCGCGAACTTCATGATCAATCAGCGGCCGCTGTTCAACGAGGCCGCTTACAAGATCCTGATCAACCAGGGCCAGAAGGCTCTGGCGGATCGCTTCCTCTACAACAAGCCGGAAACGGTCCTCACCATGACCCTCAAGGGCCCGGGTTCTTCCACGCAGGGCGTCATCGCCGCCTTCAACGAGGTCTTCGGCGCCTAGTCGTCGGACTGGCACAACTCATCAACCATGACCGCAGAAACCCGCAGCGGAGCCGGCCCGGCTCCGCTGGCGGGATCCTCCCGTGGCTTACGGGCGCGATTCGGACGGGCTGCCCCGTTCCTGCCGGGCCTGTTCGTGCTGGTCTTCCTGTTCCTGACCCCGATGGTCATCATGTTCGTGTTCAGCTTCTGGCGCACGGACTCCGACTTCAACATGGTCCCCGACTGGAATCTGAACAACTACCTTAGGTTCTTCGAGGTCCCCACCTACCTGCGGACGTTCGCCAAGACCCTGATCATGGCCACTATGGTGACCACCGCCGGCCTGGCCATCGCCCTGCCGTTCGCGTACTTCCTCGTGCGCTATGTCAGTCGCCGCATGCAGCGGGCGATCCTTCTGGCGGTGATCGTGCCGTTCTGGACCAGCTA
Organism: Chloroflexota bacterium; assembly: GCA_015478725.1. Lineage (NCBI taxonomy): Bacteria > Bacillati > Chloroflexota > Chloroflexota bacterium. The sequence goes on from JADMIG010000004.1 coordinate 144,859, forward strand.
CCTGCTCCGGGTGTACGCCTGGCAGGCCATCCTGGGCGAGCACGGCGCGCTCAACCAGCTGCTCATGGGCATCGGCCTGATCAAGCAGCCCTCGGAGCTCCTCGTCTATAACGACCCGGGCGTCTTCCTGGTGCTGGTCTACGTCTACTTCCCGTTCGCGGTGCTCGCCCTGTACGCGGCACTCGAGAAGTTCGATTTCACCCAGCTCCATGCGGCGCAGGACCTAGGCGCCCGCCCGGACCAGGCGTTCCGGCACATCCTGTTGCCCCAGATCCGGCCGGGGATCATCACCGCCTGCATCTTCGTCTTCATCCCCATCCTCGGCGAGTTCCTCACCCCGACGCTGATCGGTGGCGCCCAGAGCAGCCTGATCGCGAACCTGGTGGTGAACTTCTTCCGAGGCGCCCAGTTCCCGGAAGGAGCCGCCCTGGCGATCGTCATCGCAGGCTTCGTGACCGTGGTGATGATCATCTTCCGGAAGTCGCTGCGGGTCGAGGATGTCGTGGCTCGTGGCTAAGGGGATCAGCCCACTCGAGACGATGCCGGTCAGCCCGGTTGCCCGTCAGACCCGCGGCTGCCTGACCCTCCTGGCCGGGGCCGTCCTGGCCTTCCTCTACTTGCCGATCGCGTTCCTCATCCTGTTCTCGTTCGAAAGCGCGGAGACGCCGGGCTTGCCGATCACCGGCCTCACCCTGCGCTGGTACGGGGAGATGCTCCAGGACAGCGCGATTCACACGGCCGTCCTCAACTCCATCGAAGTCGCGGCCATCGTGACTCTCCTGGCCACGATCATCGGGACGATGGCCGCCTTCCCGTTGGTGCGTGGCGGGATCCGCTTCCCCGGTACCGCGCGCCTGCTGTTCACGATGCCGATCATGATCCCGGGCGTGCTGATCGGGATTGGCCTGCTCATCTTCTTCCGGCAGGCGTTGAACCTCCAACTCGGCCTGAACACCGTGATCGCCGGCCATCTCGTCTTCACCACGCCGTTCGTGGTCCTCATCGTGGCCGCCCGGCTGCAGGGATTCGATCGGCGACTCGAGTGGGCCGCGGCCGATCTCGGGGCGAACAATCGGCAGACCCTCCGGCTCATCGTCCTGCCGCTGATCGCGCCGGCGATCATCGCCGGAGCCCTCCTCAGCGTCACTCTCTCGATCGACGAGTTCGTGATCACGTTCTTCACGATTGGGCCGCAGTTGACCCTGCCGCTCTACATCTACACCCAGATCAAGTTCGGGGTCACCCCGGAGGTCAACGCGGTCGCGACTGTGATCCTGGTCGCGACGCTGGGGGCGTTCGCCGTCGGCTCGCTCCTGCTGAGCGGAACCCGCCGGCTCCGGCGCCGGGCGGCCGAATGAGCGGCAGCCGTTGAGCGGGTTGCTCGGAGCACGCTCGGGCCCGGATGCCTCACTGAGGGTGGGATTCCAGGTCTGGGGACAGGCCGCTTCGTGGCACGACCTCATGGCGGCCGGCGAGCGGATTGAGACGCTCGGGTTCGCCAGCCTCTTCGCCAACGATCACCTGATGCCGATCCTCGGCGACGCCGACGGGCCGATCCTCGGCGCACAGGGGCCGGTGTTCGAGGGTTGGATGACCCTTGGCGCCTGGGCGGCACGGACGAAGCGGGTACCTCTGGGCGTGATGGTCTGCGGCGTGGGCTACCGCAACGTGGGCCTCACGGTGAAGATGGCGACGGCGCTCGACCACGCCAGCGACGGCCGGGCAATGCTTGGCTTGGGAGCCGGTTGGCACGAGCCCGAACATCGGGCGTTCGGCTACGAGATGCTTTCGCTGGGCGATCGAATCAGCCGGCTGGACGAAGCGAGCAGGGTAGCCCGCGGGATGCTCAACGGCGAATCCGTCACGTACGACGGCCGCTGGGTGAGCGGCCACGACTTGCGCAACGACCCGCCCCCGGTCCAGGCTCGGATGCCCCTCCTGATCGGGGGCAGCGGCGAGAAGCGAACCCTCCGAATCGTGGCCCGCGACGCGGACATCTGGAACGGCGAGGGCGATCCGGCGACCTACGCCCACAAGAGCGCGGTACTGGACCAGCATTGCACCGAGATCGGCCGCGATCCAGGCACGATCCGGCGGACGGTTGGGATTCAGCCGATCTGCATCCGGGAGACGCGGGCGGCTGCCGTCGAGGCGTTGACCGCGATCCTCGCCAGGCAGGGCGGCAGCGCCGATCGGGCCAGGGCGTGGGCGGGGCGCTCGCCGCTGGCGGACACCCAGGACAGCGTGATCCGACTCCTTCGAGCCTGGCACGCCGCCGGGGCCGAGGAGGCGATCGTCGATCTGCCCACGCCGCTCGACGACGAGACGATCGAACGCCTGGCCGGGCCCGTCCGGGAACGTCTGGCGTGATCGGCCCCGCCACCCGACCCAGTGGAGGTTCAATCTGATGGGAGGTTCAACCTGATGCGCGCTGCGGTCTTCGAAGGTCAGGGCCGGCTCGTCATCCGTGACGTTCCCGATCCGCTGCCCGGGCCGGATGAGGTCCTGATCGAGGTCGAGGCCTGCGGCGTCTGCGGGTCCGACGTGCAGATCATCAATGTCCCACCCGGCCATCCGTCCACCCCACCGGTGATCATCGGCCACGAGTTCGTGGGCTGGATCCGGGCGGCAGGCTCGGCCGTCGGCGATCCGGCGATCGGCGCACGTGTCGTCGTGGATCCTGATCCCAAGTGCGGGGAGTGCCTGCCCTGCCGTTCCGGGCGACCGGCGAACTGCATGAACATCGTCGCCCTCGGGGTCCATCGCGACGGGGCCCTGGCGAGGTACGTCACCACGCCGGCCAACACCGTGTATCCGATCTCGGCGGACGTTCGGACCGAGCTGGCCGCCCTCGTTGAGCCGCTCGCCTGCGTCGTGAACGGAACAATCCGCGCGGCCCTCCGGCCGGGCGAGACGGTCGTCGTGTTCGGGGCCGGTGCCATCGGCTGCCTGTTCATCGCCGTCCTGCGCGCGTCGGGCGCGAGCCGGATCGTGGCGGTCGAGCCCAGCGTCCATCGGGCGCCGGTCGCGCGCGCCGTGGGAGCAGACGTGGTGGTGACCCCGGACGAGTGGGCGGCCCAGCGCCTGGAGCTCATGCCGGGCGGCGCCGACGTGGTCGTGGACGCCGTCGGCAGCGTGCTGCCGCAGGCGATCGAGGCGGCCGCGGTGGGTGCGCGGGTCGTGATCTTCGGGATGAACGGGAACGCCCGCCCCGCGGTCCACCAGGTGGAGATCGTCGAGAAGGGCCTGTCCATCCTGGGTTCGTACATCTCCAACTTCACGTTCCCGGCCGCGATCCGGCTGGTGGAGAGTGGCCAGCTCAACCTGGCGCCCATGATCAGCGCGACGATCCCGCTCGACGAGACGGTGGCCGGGATCGCCCGGATCCGCTCGGGCGAGGCCGTGAAAATCGTGATCAAGCCCTGAGGGATTCGCCAGTCGCGACCGGCCGGGCCCGATCGCCCATTCCCGGAGGAATCTGATGCCCAGCAGCCCCTTTCGCGTCGCCAGCGCCCCCGTCTCCTTTGGCGTCGACGAGATTCTTGTCGGCGACGCCTGGATGCCCGCCCCGGACGACATGCTCGACTGGATGGTCGACATCGGGTTCGAGGGTACCGAGCTGGGATCGCCCGGCTTCATGGGCGATGCCGCCCAGGTCCAACAGCGCCTGACGAGTCGCAACCTGGAGCTCGTCGGCGCGTTCCTGCCCCAGCATTTCAGCCGGGCCGAGAAGGCCGAGGAGGATCGCACCCGGCTGCGGGGCGCCCTCCGGCTGCTGGTGGACGGTTCACCGGCCGGGTCTCACCCGTTTGCGGTCCTGTCCGATCACTTCGACGAACCCGACCGACGGGCATTCTCGGGCCGCATCCAGGACCACCCCGAAACGTGGCTCTCGGAGGCGCGGTTCCAGACGCTCATCGACAACCTCCACCGCGCCTCGGAGATGTGCCGCGCGGAAGGGTTCGAGCCGGTGCTCCATCCTCACGCCGGAACGTATATCGAGACGGTGGACGAGATCGCCCGGGTGATGGACCGCATCGATCCGTCGCTGGTCGGGCTGTGCCTGGACACCGGCCACTTCCGGTTCGGCGGCGCCGATCCCACCCAGGCAGTCCACGACTACCACGAGCTGATCCGGCACGTCCACATCAAGGACTGCCGGATCGCGGTGATGGATGGCGTCAAGGCGGAGGGCAAGGGTCTCGAGGAGGCCCTCGGCCGGGGCGTCTTCTGCCAGCTGGGCCTGGGCGACTCGCGGATCGATGCGGTCATCGCAGCCCTCCAGTCATATGGCTACACGGGCTGGCTCGTGATCGAGCAGGACCAGGCTCTCCGGTCATCCGACACGCCCGAGTCGGTCGTTGCGGTCCAGCGGGCCAATCGCGAGTACCTGCGCCGCCTCGGGATCTGATCCCGGGGACGGCGTTCAGCGGCTGGCAGGGGGCTGTGACAGCAGGTCGCGATACTCCCGGAGATACGACGCCGTGGCCTCGACCACGCGGTCCACGTCCTCTTCGGTGTGGGCGCCCGTGAGGAAACCCCGGATCATGTAGTGCGGGTGGATGTAGATCCCCCGCTGCAGCAGCCAGTTGCGATAGCCACGCTGGACCGGATGGTCCTTGTCCATCGCGAAGCGGGCGAAATCCCGGAAGCGGAGGATCGGCTGGTCCGTGAAATAAATCGTCCAGACACCCGCGATCTCGCGGACTTGCGCCCGGGCGCCGGTCTCATCGATGGCCACCTGGATGCCCGAGGTGAGGCGATCGCCAAGCCGGCGCAGGTGGTCGTGGATCGATCCTTCGAGCACGATGCGGGTGACTTCGAGCGCGACGGCGCAGTTGAGTGTCTGGCCGGCGAACGTGCCGGCGAAGAGCACGTCACCCTTCGGGCTGAGGTGGTCCATCACCTCCGCCCGGCCGGCGAGGACGGAGATCGGGAAGCCGTTGCCCAGCGCCTTGCCCATCGTCGTGAGGTCCGGCGTCACCCCGTATCGAGCCTGGGCGCCGCCGACGCCGTGGCGGAAGCCCGTGATCACCTCGTCGAAGATGAGGAGCGTGCCGGACGCCGTGCATGCCTCGCGCAAGGCTTCGAGGAAGCCGGGTTCGGGCAGGACGGCGCCGGCGTTGTGGAACACGGGTTCGACGATGACCGCGGCGATCGTGTCGCCCTCCCGGGCGAGCAACTCCCGAACGCCGGTCGCGTCGTTGTATTCCCGGACCTCGACGAGGTCGCGAACCGCTGCCGGGATCCCGGCGGACGCGGCGAGGGGCGTCGGCACGCCACCGCCCTCGGCGGTCGCGAAATGGTGGCTCCACGCGACGTAGTCGTGCCAGCCGTGGTAATTACCCTCGAACTTGAGGATCCGCTCGCGGCCCGTGAAGCCGCGCGCGAGGCGGATCGCGTGATACGTCGCCTCGGTGCCGGTGCAGTTGAACACGACGCGCTCAGCGGACGGGATCATCTGGACGAGCCGCTCGGCCAGCTCCACCTCGAGCGGGTTGGCGGTCGAGAACGACACGCCGTGCTCCTCCATGGCCCGGTGGACGGCTGCGTTGATCCGCGCGTCGTTATGGCCCAGCAGGACCGCCCCGAACGACGAGTGGAAGTCGACATATTCGTTGCCGTCGACATCCCAGATCCGCGAACCCTGCGCCCGGACCATAAACAACGGGTATGGGGTCGCACCCCGCCCCTCGCCCTGGACCCCGCCCGGCGACACGGCGTTTGCTCGTGCGAACAGCTTCTGCGACTCCGTCGTCGGAACCGGCCACCCGGCGTCAGCGCCCGGTACGGCAGATTTCCCGCTCCGCTTCAGGTCCGCGGTCGTCACCATCTCTCCCTTCTCGCTATCCGATGCCGGCCGGCAGGACAACCGGTGTCCGGGCTCCGCTCGCAGCCGAGGCGTACAACGCATCGATAACGGCGCTATCCCGGACGCCATCCCTGAAATCGGCGGTTCCAGGCCGTCCTTCCGCGATGGCGCTCAGGAACTCGGCCCACATCGCACACTCCTGGCCGAGCCAGCCGATCGACGTGCCGTCGGTCCCCGCGATGAGCAGCTCTGCGGCGCCCGGGTGGCCCGGGTTCACGAGCACCCGCCGGAACCCGAACGTGAATGGGTCGCCGGGCAGGCACACTCGGAATTCGTCGGGTCGCTCCAGGTCCCAATCGGCCGACCCACGCGACCCGTAGATCTCGATCTGCAACGACACACGCTTGCCGATCGCGACGCGGCTCGTCTCCAGCACCCCGTACGCCCCGCCCTCGAAGGTGACGAGCGCGGCGGCCGCATCCTCGACGTCGACAGGACCGGTCTCGCGCCTCGACGCGCCTGCAGATTCGCCGCCGCGGTTGCCCACGGCATCGGCTCCGGGCAGGGCGCGCACCGGGATGAACGTCGCTGCCAACGCCTGGACTGACTCGATCTCGCCGACCAAAAAGCGGGCGCAATCGACCAGGTGATAGCCCGTGTCGATGGCGATCCCGCCACCGGCGAGGGCCCTCCGGAACCGCCACAGGAGCGGGACGTCCGGGTCGGCACCATAGTCGAGCATGAACGAGGCCCGGATGCTGCGGATCGCGCCCAACTCACCGTCGTGGATGAGCCTGGCAATCGCTCGCACGGCGGGCGACCAACGGTACCCGGCGGCGAGACCGTGGAACACGCCCGCGGCCTGACACGCGCGGAGCATCGTGGCGGCATCTTCCGCCGATTCGCCGAGCGGCTTCTCGCAGACCACATGCTTGCCCGCTGCCGCCGCAGCCAGGACGACCTCCCGGTTGAGAGCCGGGGGCAGGCAGGCGACCACGAGATCGACGTCCGCAGCGGCGGCGGCGGCCCGCCAGTCCTGCGCGACCCGTTCGTAGTCGTAGTGGTCGGCGATCCCGGTCGCGAGTGTCCGATTGATGTCGGCCACGGCGACGAGGCGCGGGCGAAGGGCGAGCCCCGGGTAGAGGTGGGGAAGATTCACCAGGGCCGCACTGTGTGCGCGCGCCATCGTGCCCGCGCCGACCATCCCTATCCGTAGCTCGGACATCACGGCTCCATTCGCGGCTCCGCCCAGCGGCGGGCACCGAGCCTATCACCGTGTTGGAACGATTGCACGGGCCTTTCCCGGCGAGTCCGGAGAGAGCGCGTCAGCCGATAAGCGGCAGGATGAACGCGGCGGCTTCCTTCACGCCCTCGACGGCGGGCTGGTACGGATCCTCGTTCTCGATCGAGAGCGGGCCGTCGTACCCGACCGACCGCAGGGCGGCGATGAAGGACACCCACCAGGCGCGGTCGTGGACGCGGCCCACAGTCCGGAAGACCCACGCCCGGTCGCGCGCATCGTCGAAGGGCGTCGTGTCGAGGACACCGGCGAGCACCACGCGATCGGCCTGCAGCCCGGTGTCCTTGAGGTGCACGTGCTGGATCGCCGGCCCGAGCGCCGCGATCACCGCCAACGGGTCCATCTGCTGCCAGAACAGGTGCGACGGATCCAGGTTCGCGCCGACCACCGGCCCGACCGCAGCGCGCATACGCAGGAGCGTGGGTACGTTGAAGACGAGATGGAGCGGATGGAGCTCGAAGGCGATCTGCCGCACGCCGTTGGCCGTGGCGTGGGCGGCCATCTCCTGCCAGAACGGGATGGCGACCTCCCACTGGCGTGCCAGAAGGGCCATCGCGTCGGCGGGCCATGGATAGAAGACCCAGTCCACCGTCGAAGCGCCGGGGCCGTCCCCGGGTGTGCCGGACATCGAGACCACCGTCTCGACCCCGAGTTCGCCGGCCAGCCGGATCGTGTCGCGGACGATCGCCTCCTGTGCGTGCCCGTGGACAGGATGGAGCGGCCAGGCCGAACAGTTGAGCGCCGCGATGCGGAGCCCCCGCGTCGCGAACGCGTCGGCGAAGGCGATGCGCTTGCGCCGATCGCCGAGCAGCTCGCCGAGGCGCAGGTGGGGCGCCGACGACTGCCCGCCGCCAGCGATCTCGATCGAGCGGCAGCCGATCGCGGCGGCGAGGTCGAGGGCCGCCGCGAACGAGAGGTCCGGTACCGAATCGGTGTACAGGCACAGATCCATGGTCACGCCGCGCTCACGACCGGATATCGGGGTTGGGCAGAACCACGTCGCTCACCTGGTGGAGCAGCTCGTGGTACGACGACCGTCCGGGCGAGCGGACTGAGTGTCATGACGTCCATGGACGGTCCCCTGTCGGGCGGGTTGCAGCCTGTCGTCACGGGACTGAGGCCCACCCATGGTATCGACAGCGGTCGTCAGGTTCCCGCGTCTCAGGGTCCGATACACGCGTAGAGGTAGCGGTGACCGACGATGCCCGGCGTCTCGATGTCGAACCGATACGTGGCCGACGGCAGGATGCCCGGCGGAGCCATCGCGAAGAGGACCGTCCCGCCGGATCCCGCGCTGGGCACCGTGTAGCGCCGGCCCTGGGTCATGCCGCTCAGCAGGACGGCGAGGGACGGCACCCGACTCAAGGCAAGTCCGGCTTGGTCGAGGACGGCTGCGATCACGTGCGCCCGGGGGTTCATCCCAGGGAACGTCACGCCGAGGTACGCCACCCGGCCGGCAGGGAGCTGGACCGCGGCGCGATAGCGCGGCACGCCCAGCGCATGACATACCCCACCTGGCTCACCGAGCCTCTCAAGGGGTCGGACCGTGTAGTTCAACCCCTGCTGGAGCACGAGGAGCGGGCCACCAGGTGACCAGGTCGCGCCGGTACCGTGCTGGATCGACGGCTCTTCGGTGGAGACCAGGGCATCCGGAGCGAGCAAGGCAACGACGGTCCATTCGTTGTCGACAAGCGAGACGTACGCTGCAGACCCCGGTGCGCCGGAGGACAAGGATGGCGACGGGCTCGGGGTCGGATCCGGAGTCCGCGTCGCAGATACCGGGGTAGCTCCCTCGGCGACGGGGGCGGCCGTCGTCCGCGCCGTGGGTGAGAGCACGATCGGGGTGTAGCCCCTCCCCCACGGCTGCCAGATGAGCGCCGCCAGCGCGGCCGCGATTGCGAGCGCCACCCCGACGGGTCTGCCCCTGCCACCGGTCCGGAGGCGCTCGAGCGGCTGCTCAATGCCGACGTGACCGACGATCCCCGTCCCGTTGTCGCCCGTCGCGCTCGATGGCGCCATCCTCCGCTCGGCCTCCGCTTCAGGGCCAGGCCGCCTCGCCTCAAACCCTGACGAGTCGTGCGACATCTCGCAATCTTACGTTGAAGGCTGCGAGTCATCGTCGGCGCGGCCGAGACATCTCGTCGAACCTTGCTCGTGGATCGGCATGAGCGACCGTATAGGACCATCCGGGTGCGGGGCGGTAGCGGCCCAGGGTGCCACTGGGACCCGACGACGGCCGCATTGGTGCCGTCAGGGCTCGCCAGAAGACCGTCGATCCTCTGAGATGTAGTTACGCACTCAACCAACATGGCGAAGGCAGCCGGAAGCTCTGCGCCGTGCTCCGGTACCGGAGCGGTCCGAAAGAACGCCGCGAGGAACAGGCGACCGTCGAGGCGGAGCTCCACCTCGACACGCCGTCCGGCCAGACCCCGACCGCCGTGGTGCTGGAGGGCGTTGAAAACGCTGCAGAATCCGGCCGTCCAGAGCGGACCTCGGATTTCGTAAACAGCAGGTCCTCGGTTCAAATCCGAGTGTCGGCTCCACTTGGCGCCTTCTACGCAACATGGCTATGCGCATCGCGGGACAGGTTGGCCGCGCGTAGCATTCTTGCTGCGGTCACCGTGGCATAAGCGCTACGGAGACCACCTCATCCGCGGTGTCCTGTCCCCGGATCAGGGCCGTCGCGTGGATCAGGTCGGTCGTGGATCACGAGGACCACGGAACGTCGGACGCCATGCCCAAGCGCACGGTCACCCACATCCGGCTGCCGCCGCTATCCTGCCGGCGATGGACGAGAACCCTCCGCGCGCCGTTCCCGGTCTCCGGCCGCTCCTCTCCGGCTGGGCTCCGGTCCTCGGCTGGGCGGGGCTGATCTTCGTCCTCTCGGCACAGCCGGACCTGCGCTTCGCGTCGGACCCGGGGCTCGACTTCGTCGTGCGCAAACTCGGCCACATGGGGGTGTTCGGGATCCTCGCCCTGCTCGCCTGGCGGGCCCTGGCGGGGACGACCGCCTGGCGCCGGCCATGGGCCTGGGCGTTCGCGCTCACGGTCCTCTGCGCCGCCAGCGACGAGTTGCACCAGGGGTTCGTGGCCGGTCGCCATCCATCCGCCACCGACGTCGCGATCGACGCCACCGGCGCGCTGCTCGCCCTCGTGGCCGTCGGGCTCATCCGGTCGGGTCGGGGCTGAAAGCGCTCTCGCAAGTGGCCAGATTCTCGTGCCATGAACGCACGGACGGTCCAGCTGGGTCTCGGAGCCACCATGATCGGCCGGCAGCACCTCGGCGCGACTCCGTTCGTGCGTGGATCCGCCCCGCGACCGCATCCGCGGACCGCGACTCCGCTCCGTGAACGCCGACCACCGGACTTTGCGCTCGCAGGACGGGAATGTAGCCACATTGGGGTCGGACGTAGCCTGAGGCAGCCGCAGGCGGCCGCAGGCGGCCGCAGGCGGCCGCAGGCGGCCGCAGGCGGTCGCGGGCTACCAGTGGATGAGGCCGCCGACGAAGAGCGC